>NZ_KE384588.1:149885-155983 GCF_000426905.1 Dolichospermum circinale AWQC131C | reverse complement strand
TCTTGTGGTGCGGGCATCTTGCCCGCTAGATATGTACCTCATAACACCGGGAAGTGCTGTATAATCATCAAGAAATTACTGAATCAATGGCTTTATTGATTGAAGAGATTTTAACAAAAAAAGCATTACCAAAACGTATAGAAGATGACTATTATTCCAGAAATTTTGTAAAGAGGGATAGAAAAGGGATTTATATTAATTATTTATTACCAGATGAAACAGATTATATAACTTTATTATCGAATACAACACTTACCGAAATTAATATGGAGGAAAATGAATACATGAAAGAGATCATAGAAGAATTAAAGTTACTCAACTTAATAGATAGATTAGCAATAAAGTTTTCAAATACCCAAATATCAAATTATGACAACTAACATAGGTAGTAATCAAAGCTTTAAAACACTATTACAAAGATTAGGAACAGCTTCCGAAAATCAAATTAAATCAGTTTTAGCTGAACGGGAAGTAGTACAACCAGAAGCAGAATTAACTCCTGAAATTATTACTTCTCTTCAACAAAAAATAAGTAATGCAACGAGAGTGTAAGACAACAAACAAGTAATGGTGGGTTACACCGTTGCTAACCCACCCTACAATAGCAAGAATATTTGCTGTTATGAAAACTTACTTGTTAGGTTGAGGAGTCATCCGCAAATAAGGTTTAATTTCTTGATAGCCTTTGGGAAACTTTTCCTTGAGGACTTCAGGATCTTTCAAAGATGGTACAATCACCACATCTTCACCGTCTTTCCAGTCTGCGGGGGTAGCAACACTGTAATTATCAGTTAATTGCAAAGAATCAATAACGCGCAAAATTTCATCAAAATTGCGTCCCGTGCTGGGAGGATAGGTAAAAGAAAGACGGAGTTTTTTATTGTTATCAATCACAAACACAGAACGGACTGTAACAGTAGCCGCTGCGTTAGGGTGAATCATATCATAAAGTTCGGAAACTTTACGATCTGGGTCTGCCAAAATTGGGTAATTCAGGGTGGTGCTTTGGGTTTCTTCAATATCTCCCACCCAACCCTTGTGAGATTCTACATCATCAACGCTCAACGCGATCGCTTTCACATTGCGTTTGTCAAATTCTGGTTTGAGTTTCGCAACAGTTCCTAGTTCGGTGGTGCAAACTGGTGTAAAATCAGCAGGATGAGAAAATAGCACTACCCAACTATCACCAGCCCAAGCGTAAAAGTCAATTTCCCCATGGGTAGAGGCTTGAGTAAAGTTAGGTACTGTATCACCAAGACGAAGAGTCATAGAAGATTCCCTGTGTTCTCAAAAGATATCTAAATTATACCGTGACAGTATAGCACAAAAGACCGATTAACCTATCGGTATGTCGTGGTTTGTAACAAAATTTTAAGTTTGTTGTTTCTGAACTTTTAAGCCAGGTGTTGTTGGACTTGGGAAACTAATTCATTTGTCCAATGGTTAACAAGTTCAGCATTAGCGGCTTCTACCATGACTCTAATTACGGGTTCGGTCCCAGAGGCACGGACGAGGACTCTACCATTATCACCCATGGCGGCTTCGGCTTTTGCGATCGCTTGTTGTACGGGTTGACAATTTTCCCATCCTAGTCGCCGTTCACGATCTAATATTCGCACATTTCGTAATATTTGGGGATAGGTTTGGAAACTTTGATCTACCATTTCTGCTAAGGACTTATTAGCCTCTTTCACCACCGCTGCAATATGTAGCGCTGTTAATAAGCCATCTCCAGTCATAGCATAATGACTACAAACAATGTGACCTGATTGTTCTCCTCCTAACATTCCTCCAGTTTTCCGCATTTCCGCTTGAACGTATTGATCACCTACTGCGGTGCGAATTAATTTACCCCCTATTTGTTGCCAAGCTCTTTCAAAGCCCAAATTGGCCATGACCGTGGAAATTATCAGGTTATCTGGTAGTTGTTGCTTTTGTTGTAAATGACGACCCCAAAGGTAAAGAATATAATCACCATTCACTGATCTGCCCGTATTATCCACAGCGAGAACCCGATCTGCATCGCCATCAAAAGCAAAGCCTAAATCCGCTTGATGGGCTTTAACAGCGGCTTGGAGAATATCTAGGTGAGTAGAACCACAATTAACATTAATGCGATAGCCATTTGCTTCATTATGTAAACAAATTACCTCTGCACCCATTTCCGTAAATACCGCTGGCGCTAAACCTACCGCCGCCCCCCAAGCTAAATCTAAAACAATCTTCATCCCTTGCAGATTCGGTCCCGACTGTAAAGGTGCTTGTATAGCTTGACTATAATCCTTGATTAACTCCGCACGGTAATAATGTCTACCGCAATTATTTATACTAAAATCCAGGGATAATTTACCACGTAATCCCGCCTCAATTTCCATTTGTAGGGCTTGGGGTAACTTACCACCATCTGCATTAAATATTTTAATTCCATTGTCTTCTGGTGGATTGTGGCTGGCGGAAATCATGATTCCACCAATGGCGTTAGTGGTGCTGGCCAGATAGGCTACACAAGGGGTAGGACATAATCCCAAATACCACACTTCTAACCCCGCTGCGGTTAAGCCAGCACTCAAGGCCATGGCTAACATATCACTGGAATTACGAGAGTCTTGTCCCAGAATAATTGGTCCTGGACAGGTAGCATGACTACCTAAAACCATACCTGCCCAAAAACCCACTTGTAAAGCTAAGGGCGCGTTTAGCAGTTCTCCCACTTGACCACGAATACCATCTGTACCGAATAAAGCATTGGTTGGTAAAGGTATGGAATTTAACATCCAACTATTTTCCACCTTTGTCACCAATTCGGAAATACAGCCTTGAGTCTGAACCATTGATGAAACCATAAGTTTAAGAACCCCAGATAATTACACAGGAGAATAGCATTTTTTTTGATCATTCTCGACCCTGGTGAAACAAGATGTCGTTTTCTTGCTTAATAATTTTTAATATAAATTTTCATAAAACAGTTCTAATCTAACCTTTTAGTGGGATTTTTTGACCAATGTGTTCAGAAAAGTCCAGAAGTTAATTTTTTTACAGTTGAGAATTTTAATATGAGCAGCAATTTAGCAAGCAAATTACGTGTAGGGACAAAGAAAGCACATACCATGGCAGAAAATGTAGGTTTTGTCAAGTGTTTTTTAAAAGGAGTTGTGGAAAAAAACTCCTACCGCAAGTTGGTTGCTAACTTTTACTTTATTTACTCAGCCATGGAAGAGGAGATGGAAAAACACAAACATCACCCAGTGTTGAGTAAAATTTACTTTCCCCAACTTAACCGTAAGCACACCTTAGAACAGGATTTAACTTACTACTATGGCAAACTTTGGCGGGAACAAATTAAATTGTCCCCTGCGGGTGCGGCCTATGTCAACCGTATTCGGGAAATTTCTGCTACCGAACCAGAATTATTAATTGCTCATTCCTATACCCGTTATCTAGGTGATTTATCGGGGGGACAAATTCTCAAAGGTATTGCTCAAACTGCGATGAAATTGGGTGAAGGGGAAGGGACAGCCTTTTATGAATTTGCAGATATTAGCGACGAGAAGGCATTTAAAGCGGAATATCGGCGAAATTTGGATGCTATGCCCATTGATGATACCACAGGCGATCGCATTGTAGAAGAAGCAAATGCCGCCTTTGGTGTGAACATGAAGATGTTCCAAGAATTGGAAGGTAATTTAATTAAAGCCATTGGGATCATGGTTTACAACACCTTAACCCGAAAACGGACAAAAGGTAGCACTGAATTGGTAACTGCTGAGTAATGAGTTAAGAAATATTAACTTTTCTCAACTTATCTCAACTCATCTCAAATTAAAATATCTGGGGGTAATTTCCCTGTGATTGTTTTTATGTGCATGAAAGCAACCAAAGGGAGATTACCCCAATTTAGAATCATCAAATTCGAGAACAATTTGTGAATGGTGAAAAATATTCAGTTACCATCACCGAAGATGGTTTTTTTTTTAAAAAAGCTGCTAAATTTGATTGGAATGAATTAAAAAAAAGAAGAGAAGCAGTAAATGATCCTCATCCTTTGACAACAGAAGAGATTTGTGAAATTGTGCGAGAAGTCCGCAGGGAAAATAACCAATAATGTATTAACTAACAGCAAAGTTTGTATATGGTCTGATTTTAGGATGACTAAAACCAAGTGCAATATCCTTCCTGTGCAGGAACACCTGCTGCTATAAAATCATTAGCAATACCTTCTTCTGTATCATCATATTGAATCCAAATTTTATTATCAATCAAATCTACATGAATTGGTGTGGTATGTAGATATTGATCATCGTTCCAACCAATATCTAAAACTAGATAACGTTCATGTTCATCATCAAATAAAACTTGGGAGTTATAACCATCAGGTATAGAAGCGCGATATTCGGCGGTTTCTGTTAATATTCTTTTGATGATTTCTTGATATTTTAATTTGGTATCCATTGTAATATCTCCTCATTTTTATCATCAAATACAATATAATAGTGAGAATTTTTAGTAAAAAACAATACGTTAATTATATACCGTAATTATTTGTAGTCAATTCAAAGCTATTAATGTTCTAATAGTTACATTTATTGTGACTATTAGAAATATTTTATATTGACATTGATACTATATATGATATCATTAGAATAGTAAAATAAGCCTGCCAGCTAAGGAAACAAACATGAAAAAATTTAAACTTCAACGGACATTAATAAATTATGAGTCAGCTAGACAAACTAATTCAATTATTTCTCTCTTACCCTGTTGAAGTAAGATTTGAAGAAGTAAGACGTATTTTAATAGCATTCGGTTTTGAAGAAGTTCGATCTAAAGGAAGTCATCACACTTTCCGTCATGAGGATGGACGGATACAAATTGTACCCAAAAAAGAGGGGCAAAAAGTAAAAGGAATTTATATTAAGCAGATTGTAAAACTGCTCAGATTAGAGGAGTAGTATGTCTAAGAAAAATAAATCTGAACGTGAGTCACTGGAATTTTACTTGAATTTGAAATATCCAGTTACACTTTACCCTGATCCTGATGGGGGATATGTAGCAGAAATTAAAGACCTTCCTGGATGTATGACTCAGGGAGAAACAACAGATGAAACGTTATTTAATATTGAAGAAGCACGTAGTTTATGGATAGAAACAGCCTATGAATATGGGGATGAAATTCCCTTACCCTCAACTCAAGTTCAATACAGTGGTAAAGTTTTATTACGTATACCTCGATCATTGCATGAGAGATTAACAGAAAATGCAGAGAAAGAAGGAGTTAGTCTGAATCAATATCTTGTATTTTTGTTAAGTGAAAGAAATGCTGTTAAGTCTCTGAGCATGGTAAATGTTAAGTAGAAATCTTTGGATCTAAGTTAAGATATTGGTTAAACTTTCACTCTGAAAAATTTGATGAATACTCATAGCGATCGCTAGTTAACGCCAAATGCGATCGCTATTTTGATTAAACTTAATGAAATTAGGTTAAAATCCGAATAATGGCAATTTTAAGTATAAAAACTAGATTATGGCGAATCCAGAGCATTTAGCGATACTGAGGAAAGGGGTAAAAGTTTGGGGTAAGTTGAGAGATGAAAATCCAGATATAAGACCTGACCTGAGATTAGCTAACCTGAGTGTGGCTGATCTCAATGAGGCTAACCTGAACGAGGCTAACCTGATTAATGCTAACCTGAGTGGGGCTAACCTGATTAATGCTAACCTGATTAATGCTAACCTGAGTGGGGCTAACCTGATTAATGCTAACCTGTTTGGGGCTGACCTGTTTGGAGCTAACCTGATTAATGCTGACCTGAGTGGGGCTAACCTGATTAATGCTAACCTGTTTGGGGCTGACCTGAGTGGGGCTAACCTGAGTGGGGCTAACCTGATTAATGCTAACCTGTTTGGGGCTGATCTAAGTGGGGCTGACCTGAGTGGGGCTAACCTGATTAATGCTAACCTGTTTAGGACTGACCTAAGTAGGGCTAACCTGAGTCGGGCTGACCTGAGTGGGGCTTACCTGTTTAGGGCTAACCTGTTTAGGGCTAACCTGAGTGGGGCTTACCTGTTTAGGGCTAACCTGTTTAGGGCTGACCTGAGTG
>NZ_KE384588.1:144494-149747 GCF_000426905.1 Dolichospermum circinale AWQC131C | reverse complement strand
GCTGACCTGAGTGGGGCTGACCTGAGTGAGGCTGACCTGAGTGAGGCTGACCTGAGTGAGGCTGATTTAGAAAGATCCCAAGTAATTGATACAAATTTTTACAATGCAACTTTAACAGGTTCTCATATAAAAGATTGGCATACTAATAGTGAAACAAACCTAGAGGAAGTAATTTGTGAATATGTATATCTTGATTATGAATATTTAGATTTTGATAATGTGTATAAAAAAGAGAAAAAAGAAAGACGACCCATAAATGGTAACTTTGCACCTGGAGAATTTGCCAGTTTATATAAAAAGATTATAGAAAATACAGATTTAATTATCAGCAAAACTCTCGAAAATGATAATACTTCTAATAACCAAGAAGTTCAATTTCGTTCAGACTCAACAATTCACACTTGGGAAAGACTACACTTTACGTCAAAAGCAGAAATAAAAATTGCTGAAGCATTGGACATCACTGGAGTTTTATTTGTACCCAATTGCTTAACACGACTTACAACACCCAAAGGTAGAGAAAATAAAGAAGCTGATTTTCTCATTTGTTATAACGGTAAATGGGGAGTTTTAGAAGTTGATGGACCCTTTCACCTCGCAGAACGCAGAGTAGAAGAACAAGAAAGAGAACGCATTTTCAAGAAAAACGGTATTAAAGTAGTAGAAAGATTTGATGCTGAAAGATGTTATAACAATCCTGATGAAGTAGTGCAGGAATTTTTCAAAATGATAGAAATTGGATATTCTTAAAACTTCCTTCCTTCTTCCTTTCTTCCTTCGTGTACTTCGTCCCTTCGTGGTTCATTTACTCTATATTCTTCCATCACAACGGAAATAGTGTAAAATCAAATAACAAAACCACACACAAAACATGGCTACAAAAATCCCCGTTACCGTGATCACAGGCTTCTTAGGAAGCGGTAAAACCAGCATTATCCGTCACTTACTCCAAAACAACCAAGGACGACGCATAGCAGTATTAGTTAACGAATTTGGTGAACTGGGAATAGATGGAGAATTATTAAAATCTTGTCAAATTTGCCCGGAAGATGAAGTACAAGAAACTCCAGAAAATACTAACATATTTGAACTGACAAACGGCTGTTTATGCTGCACCGTGCAAGAGGAATTTTACCCGACTATGCGGGAATTAATTAAACGCCGCGATAGTATTGATTATATTATCATTGAAACCTCTGGTTTAGCTTTACCAAAACCTTTAATTAAAGCCTTTCGTTGGCAAGAAATCCGCAATGCTGCTACAGTAGATGCAGTAATTACAGTAGTAGATTGTGCTGCGGTTGCTGCGGGAACTTTTGCTAGTGATTTAGATGCTATAGCCGCCCAAAGACAAGAAGATGATAGTCTAGAACATGAAACACCATTACAAGAATTGTTTGAAGATCAACTTGCTTGTGCTGATTTAGTGATTTTGAATAAAACTGATTTAGTTGATAGTGAAACTCAAGCAGAAGTTCTAGAATTGGTCAAGAAAGAATTGCCGAGAGTGGTGAAAATTGTCGCTAGTGATTATGGTAAATTAGACCCATCTATCTTATTAGGATTTGCAGCCGCAGTTGAAGATAATTTAGATAATCGTCCTAGTCACCACGACACGGAAGAAGACCATGATCATGATGATGAAATTAACTCAACTCACCTGATTTTAAACCGGACTTTTGACCCGGAAAAGCTACAAGCAAGATTAGAAAAACTAGCACAGGAACAAGAAATTTACCGTATTAAAGGATTTGTAGCTGTTGCTAATAAACCCATGCGGTTAGTTATGCAAGGTGTAGGGAATAGATTTGATAAATTTTATGATCGTCCTTGGAAACTAGAAGAAGCAAAACAAACCAGTTTAGTTTTTATCGGTCGTAATTTACAATCTTCAGCAATAGAATCTCAATTAGTAACTTTGTAATTTTGTAATATGAATATCACAGATTTGTTTAATGTTGCGAATGTTTTTGTTTTGCCTTTTTGGGCTTTGATGATTCTTTTACCTAATTGGAATGTCACCCGCAAGGTCATGGAATCTTATCTACCTTTTGTGGTTTTAGCTGCTGGGTATTTGTATTTATTTGTCACTAGCATTACCCCAGAAAATGCTGCTGCTTTATCAAATCCTCAATTAGCAGATATAGCCAAGTTTTTTAGTAATGAAACTGCTGCTGCTACAGGTTGGATTCATTTTTTAGTCATGGATTTATTTGTGGGAAGATGGATTTATTGGCAAGGACAAAAAACCGGCATTTGGACAATTCACTCGATAGCTTTATGTTTATTTGCAGGTCCTTTAGGTGTACTTTCTCATATTTTCACCTATTGGATTTCTAAAGCCTTTTCTCAAGGTGCTGAGGGTGTAACAGAAGAAGAAAAAGTAGGGGTTTAGTTAAGTTGACTACTGGACAATGAATTTATTTAGATCCGCGACTGCTTAGAGAAGTCGCGGATCTATTTTTGTTTTTAACTCACAGCATATTCTGTATAAGGACGAATTTCCAAGGGATGAAAACCTAAAACAATTTGATCTTTAGGAATACCAGCATTAACTAAATCGTTAGCAATTCCATCTTCTGTTCCATCCCTTTGAATCCAAATTTTACTATTAATAATTTGTATATGGACAATACAAGCATGAACTCTCACACTTTTTTCCCAACCAGAAGTTATTAATAAATAATCTTTATCGTTTTTACCAATAATTAATTCTGTTTGCAATTCTCTGTGGTAATAAGGAATTGCTGCATATTCAGTTAATACTTCCTGGATAATTTGTTGATATTCATTTAGTCTATCCATTAGACATCTCCGGTAAAGATTGTAGAGACGTTCCATGGAACGTCTCTACACCTAAATTCATACCTGGTTTCAGCAACGCCTTAAAATCAAGTTAAGCAAGCCTCTCTATAATGGGCATCTAACCAACAACGTGGTAATTTTTCCCCAGAGGGAAATATTAATTCTTCCTTTTTATAAATATCTGTTTCCTGTTCTTCTTGTCCTTCTTGATCTTGGGCATGGACGATTTTAATAGTGGGGTCAAATAGTTCTTGGACATCAACTATTTTCACCAAATCGCGGCTATCTTTGATTTGTAAAAACATTTTGATCAACCTCCATTATTCAAATGTGTAAATCTGCCAATGGGAATGGTAAGAAAGTAAAGATTATATTTCCCGTTGATATTTTTCTAAGATATCCACTAAGGTAACTTGAGATTGTAATGGTAATAAATCAACTAAAGGTAGTTCCCTTCTCCCACCACCAATTTTTACAGGAATAGATTCTAAAACTTCAATTACTCTATCTTCAGTAACTTCATTAGAAGTAATTAAAGGATACAACTTTTCAGCCACAATAGTATGCAATTTGGCATCGGATAAATAAAGATGCCATTTAGCAATATCTATATAAACACTTTCACCAATTTCTGCGGCTAGGGTTTCTAGTAATTCTGTGGTATTGATTTGAGCCATAAATACAATCTCATTGTTAGTAACATTGGTATATCTTAGCTTATTTCACATTATTACTCAAGTAGCTAGACTTGAGCTACTACCACAGGTGAGAATACCCTAGCTTAATTTTCATTCTTTAGGTAGATTTTGGTGGAGTTTGATCGTAATTAGCGATCGCACCAATGTAAATTAGATGCAGTAGTAATACTCCTATCCAACCAATTGTTAACCCTGGTAGCCATTCCCAGGGAGTATTTTTCAAAATGTGGAAAAACCACAATCCCGAAGTCACAGTTGCACAAATACCGACATGAACAGCGAAATTCATGCGATCATCTAGTTTACGAAACTCTGGATCTTTGCGGTCTGGTTTGCGAGGCCAACGAGGGGGCATAAATATAAATGTTCTCTAAATGTTCTTGACAGCAGTTAACACACCTTATCCATTGTAAGGTCTTAGGGGTTTAACTGATGAATTTATTTCCCTCCAGGAGGCAAAGGCGCGAAAAATCTAGAGATGATAGTAGGATGGGTTATGAAATTTGCACTGTTGACTCTGTATAAAAACTTTCGCCAAATTCACTGCCTCTAGCGCTAGGTACTAATGTCCAACCTGCTTTTAAGAGTTTTTGATAAGTAGCCCAACCCTTAGAACCGCGAGGAACGCGATGATCTGGAACTGAAAATTGCGGAAAAGATGTATAAGGCCGCCAAGGTTGTCCAGATGCAGTTTGCAAGTACAAAATCTTTTCATCATCACCGTTAGACTTAGATAACCAGCACATTTGTCGAACCATGATTAACTCCTTGATTGTTTAGCTGAAATATCACCAGGAGGTTAACTGCGGATATTCAATAGTTTGGGAAATTGTCACAAAAGTGTTTTTGATTCCCTATTTAAATTCTCAGTTATACCAAATTGTGATTAAATGTTATTGAGCCTGATGTTTCAGGCAGTAAAGATTATTTTGTCAAGTAAATTATTTAAGAAGGTAAACTCCTGTTAGCTGGTATTTATTAAAGGGGAAAGATGAACAAGAACAATGGTTTTTTGATTATTGATGTTTCCTGTTAATCAAATATTTTGAGCAAATATTTTTATCATGTTAGCCACGCTTGTTATAATTGTGTGTATCTATAGTTACGATTTGGTAAAAATGAGCAAAAATTTATTGACAACGCAATTCACGGGTTAAGTGACAAGCTAGAATGCTTATTCTACAGGCATTTAAAGGATTTGAGCTTTTTGAACATGATCGAGCTTCACCATTATGATTTAAGATAGGTATATATTTTTTTATTGACATAGATAAGCGTAGATGATGACTAAACCAATTGTTTGGGTAAATGGAGACTGTCTGAGTCCCTACAACCCCGCACTTCAAGAATATCCCCAAGCCCCAGCCCTTTGGGTTTGGGATGATGCTTTAATTGCTAAATGGCATATTGGATTAAAACGCCTCACGTTTATTTACGAATGTTTGCTAGAATTACCTGTAGAAATTCGCAGGGGGAATGTAGCAGCAGAAGTTTTAGCTTTTGCTCAAGAACATAATACTAATCATGTGGTGACTACAGATAGCCCCAGTCCCCTGTTTAGTGATATTTGTGATCAAATTGAAAAGTCTGCAAAATTGGAAGTTTTTGCTGTAGAACCGTTTTTTGAATATGATGGATATATTGATTTAAAGCGGTTTTCTCGGTATTGGAAAGTAGCAGAAAAATATGTTTTTGAGTAAAAATAAATGTAGTTTAAGTAGGTGAACGGAAAAAAACGACATAAGTAACG
>NZ_KE384588.1:137277-144484 GCF_000426905.1 Dolichospermum circinale AWQC131C | reverse complement strand
CCAAAACCTGTTCCCTGTTCCCTGTTCCCTTGTCATAACGACAATTTTTAACGCCAACCTACTGATAGTGAATTTTGCAATGACAACCAAACTTACTGATGTTCAAAATCTCCTCTCAGATTTAATTTCCCGTTACTCTTCCCGTGTGGATTATTTAATGATTCGCTTAGAAGAAGCCGAGGGAACAGATATTGTCTTACGTGGTGAGCAAGTGGAAACTCTCAGTGAGGGTATTTCTATTGGTGGCCAGATTCGTACTTGTTATAAAGGTGGCTGGGGATTAAGTAGTTTTAATAAATTAGCAACCATTGAAGAGCGCATACAAGAAGCCATCGCCGCAGCCCGGATAATTGGTGATGAAGAAACTATACTCGCACCTATTGATCCTGTCCAAGCAGTATGTCAATTACCGATCTTGGGTACTGATCCCCGTCAAGTTTCGCTGAAGCAGAAAAAACAATTATGCGATCGCTACACGGAACTAATGAAAACATTAGACAGCCGTATTACTACCACCTCAGTCCGTTATAGTGACAGCAGCCAAAGAGTGATTATTATCACATCTGAAGGGACTTTCATTGACCAATCTTGGGTAGATATGGAAATGCGCTTTGCAGCCACAGCCAGGAATGGAGACACAGTACAAACCGGCAGAGAAACCACTGGTTCTCGCAAAGCCTACGAAGACCTAACTAATTTAGACAAACAAGTTAAAGGTGCGGCAGCAAGAGCCGTTACGTCTTTATCATTACCTTCAATCAAAGGTAACACTTACACCGTAGTTATTGATCCCATTCTCACTGGTTTATTTGTTCATGAAGCTTTCGGACATCTTTCCGAAGCGGACATGGCCTATGAAAACCCGGATATTCTCGAAGTTATGACTTTAGGAAGACGTTTTGGACCAGAAGAACTGCAAATATTTGATGGTGCTGTACCCCAAGGACATCGCGGTAGTTATTTTTACGACGATGAAGGTACACCCGCAACGACTACCCAATTAATTCAGGATGGTGTATTAGTTGGTAGACTGCATTCCCGTGAAACTGCTGGTAAATTAGATGAGAAACCCACAGGTAATGCTCGTTGTCTTAATTATCACTTTTCACCCATTGTCAGAATGACAAATACCTGGATTGAACGCGGGAAAACCCCAGTTCCCGACTTATTTACTGATATCAAAGAAGGAGTTTATGCCCAAAATTGGTTAGGTGGAATGACGAATGGGGAAATGTTCACTTTCACTGCTGGGGAAGCCTGGATGATTAGAAACGGGAAAATTGCTGAACCCGTAAAAGATGTTACCCTTTCCGGTAACGTCTTCCAAACCCTCGCAGATATAGAAGCCATTGGTGATGATTTTTACTGGGATGAATCCGGGGGTTGTGGTAAAGGTGGACAAAATGGTTTACCGGTGGGTTGCGGTGGTCCGAGTTTGCGAATTAGGGATGTTGTAGTGGGGGGGGAAAGTTAAATTTTGTTTCGCGCAATCTCCGAGGGTAGGGAACAGGGAACAGCGAACAATTTTAACTGTCTGGATATTCTCAATTTTGCAAATCCGACAAAGAAAAATGCAATTCATTTTGAAACACCATTAGCCAAAACCTGGCCTTTTTGTGGTAAAAATCCACGATACCCTTTGTTAATAAATGGTTTTAGGTTTATATGGCTAACGCTACGCTATCAGCAAGGCCTAAATACCCTTTTTTATCACTATATCTATTTGTTGTAAAAGCGATTCTAAATTAGAGGAATTATCTAAATTTACATCAGCACGGGCGATTTTTTCAGCAATAGGTAATTGACTATTAATTCTTGCTGCTGCTTGTTCTGCTGTTAAATTATTTCTTGCCATTAATCTTTCTAGTTGTTGTTGTTCCGAACAAGATACAACCCAAATTTGATTAACTAGACCTTCTAAATTCGCTTCAAATAATAGAGGAATCACTAAAATTAAAGTATTTGCAGATGATTCCTGAATAGCCTTATCAAAGCAACTTCTAACATAAGGATGAATTAAACTTTCTACCCAATGACGTTCTTCTGGAACATTAAAGATAAGTTCTCCTAATTTTCCTCGATTTAAACTACCATCATTGAATATGATATCTTCACCATATTTTCCTACAATTTCTGATAGAATAGGAGAACCAAAAGACACAGCATTTCTCGCATAAATATCTGCATCTAAAATCGGTAAATTGTAACCTGTAGCCAAATAATTAGCAACTGTACTTTTACCCGTCGCAATACCACCAGTTAAACCAATTAAATTTTTATTCATTAGTGATTAAATAAATCTCTCTGTGATCTCTGTGCCTCTGTGGTTCGTTATTCTTTGATTACATATTTAATAATAGCATTTGTTAAACCTTCTAAAGTATATTCTTCCGCTTCAATATCCACTCTTCCCAAGATAGAACGACAAGTTTTTGAAGTTTGCGGACCAATGGAAGCTATAGAAACCCTGTCCAAAATTTCCGGGTTGTAGGTAAAAATAGGTGCTGTTAATTGGGAGAAAAACAGAACAGTTTTAGAACTCGCAAAAGTAATGATATCTATGGTATTATTAACCAGCGCATATTCAGCCGCAGTTGGGATATTTTGAGGACAGCAAGATTCATAAGCGGGAACTTCAATTACTTCCGCACCTTTTGCGGTTAATTCTTTAACTAAAACTTCTCTTCCACCACTTTCAACTCTAGGAAATAATATCCTTTTACCTGTTAGCAATTCAGGAAAGTTTTCCACTAAAGAATCAGCAACAAAGTTAGGAGGAATAAAATCCGCTTGTATATTTTCTTTTTGCAAACTTTGGGCTGTTTTTTCACCGACAACGGCAATTTTTACCCCAGATAAAGCATCTTGATTTTGACCAGATTTTGCTAATCTTTGAAAAAAGTATTCTACCCCATTACTAGAGGTGAGAATTAGCCAATTGAAAGTTGATAAATGTAAAATTGCCTGATCTAAAGCTGCCCAACTACTAGGAGGTCCAATTTCCAAAGTTGGCATTTCTATTACTTTAGCACCTGCGGAGGTTAAGCGATCGCTAAATTGATTTGATTGGCCGACGGAACGGGTAACTAAGATGGTTTTACCAGCAAGGGGGGAAAGATTGTAATTCACGGTTGTTGCATTAATAATTTTTGGTTTCGCGCAAAGACGCAAAGGAGTAAAGACGCAAAGAGGAGATTTTTTTAGATTATAGTTAGATTACAAGTAATCGCGTAATCGGACAACTTCACCAATAACTATAACTGCGGGAGAGAGAGATAAACCAGCGGTTTGCTGGAGGATATTTTCCAGTTCTCCTGTCCAGATTTGTTGGTTTGGTGTCCCAGCCCAACGGATAATAGCAATGGGTGTAGAATAGGATTTTCCATATTTTATCATTTGATGGATTATTTCTGGTAAATTTTTTCCTCCCATCAAAATTACTAAGGTTTCTAAGCTTGCTAATGCTTCCCAGTTTAAAGTATCTGGTTCATGGGCTGTACAGACTGCAAAACAACGACTAAGAACGTTATCTGTGAGGGGAATTCCCGCTAATAATGGCGCTGCTAATGCCGAAGAGATTCCGGGAATGAGTTCAAAATCACAACCGGCTGTTTTTAAAGCTGTAATTTCTAAAAGACAGCGACCAAATATAAAAGGATCTCCTGATTTTAGTCTAATAACTTGTTTACCTTCTAAACAATATTTTACTAGTAAATCGTTAATTTCAGTTTGGGAAGTGCTAGGTTGACCACCGCGTTTACCAACATCTATTTTTAGACAATTACCAGGGACACAATCTAATAATTGACTATCAACTAAAGCATCATAGACTAATACTTGAGCAGTTTGTAAAAGACGATAGGCTTTAACTGTTAAATAGGCCACATCTCCAGGTCCAGCACCAACAAGATAGACTTTACCCATTTTTATAATCATGTTTAGTAATTACTCCTAAATAAAGGTTGTTTTATTATAATAAAGTAACTCAAACATGATATAATCCTTATCAGGTCTTTACAAGACTACACCACAGTTATTCGTCCTGATCACAATGGTACTTGTGTTGCTTATATCCCAGCCACACCAAGTATCATAGCTTACTTAATAGTAAAAATATAAATAATGGCTAAAGACAAATTTCACGATGTTGTCAAAAATGCTTTAATTAAAGAAGGATGGACAATTACAAATGATCCATTATTTATTCAATTTGGAGGAGTAGATTTATATGTTGATTTGGGGGCAGAAAAAATGCTTGCAGCCCAAAAAGACAATGAAAAAATAGCTGTTGAGATCAAAAGTTTTCTTGGTGATTCGACAATTTCTGACTTTCATCAAGCTCTTGGACAACTGCTGAATTATCGCTTAATTTTACGACGGCAAGAACCAGAAAGAATTTTATATTTAGCTGTCCCATTTGATATTTATGAAAGTTTTTTCAAGCTAGAATTTACTCAGATAGCTATTATTGATTATCAGTTAAAAATTATTGTTTATAATATTGACAAGGAGGTAATATCTCAATGGATAAATTAGAAAAGTATCGGCATTATGTTGAAAGTATTCTCAAAGAATATAGTCAATATAAACCATCCTATGGAGATGTAGAATTACAGGTAATTATTGATAAAGAACATAATCATTATCAATTAATGACTGTGGGATGGAATGGAGAAAAACGCATTCATGGAATCATGCTACATATTGATATTAAAGATGGTAAAATTTGGATACAACACAATGGAACTGAAAGAAGAATTGCTCAAGATTTATTAGAATTAGGAGTACCAAAACAAGATATTGTTTTAGCATTTCATTCACCAACCAGAAGAAAATATAGTGATTTTGCGGTGAATTAATTAGATTTGGGGTAAAAATGGAAAATATTGTATAATTATACTGAAACGATTAGCCCCAACGAGTATCTATGAGTCAATGTCTTAACCCCGACTGTTTACAGCAAAATCCACCGGACACGATATTTTGTCAACATTGTGGAAGTAAATTAATATTGCAAGAACGGTATCGTAGTGTGCGGGTAATTGGTGAAGGTGGCTTTGGGAGAACCTTTTTAGCAGTAGACAAACAAAGATTAGATACTCCCTGTGTAATTAAGCAATTTTTACCCCAACAGTCGGGAAGTGCGGCTTTAGAAAAAGCGACGGAGTTATTTAAACAAGAAGCTTTTCGACTGCGAGATTTAGGGAAACATTCACATATTCCTGATTTACTGGCTTTCTTTCCCCAAGAAGGAAGATTATATTTAATTCAGGAATTTATCGAAGGTAAAAATCTCTTAGATGAATTACAACAAAAAGGAAAATTCAGCGAGTCGGAAGTTAAACAGATATTAGTTGAATTATTACCTAACAAAACGAAAATCTAGGAAAAGGAGTAGTTTTAGAAATGGTAGCAATACCTGGGGGAAAATTCCTCATGGGTTCACCAGAAGGAGTAGGATATGATAGAGAAAGACCCCAACATCAAGTTACCATTCAACCATTTTACATGGGAAAATACCCTGTTACTCAAGCCCAATGGGAAAGGGTAGCATATTTACCCAAGGTGAAAATTGATTTAAGGTCTAAACCCTCACACTTCCAAGGTGTAAATCTTCCAGTTGAAAATGTATCATGGCATGACGCACAGGAATTTTGTGCCAGACTAAGTAAAGCTACAGGTAAATTATATCGCTTACCCAGTGAAGCTGAATGGGAGTATGCTTGTAGGGCTAATACCACAACTCCCTACTACTTCGGTGATACCATTACCAGCGATTTAGTCAATCATCGTAATAAGTATGGACAAACCACAGAAGTAGGAAAATTCCCCCCTAATGCTTTTGGTTTGTATGATATGCACGGAAATGTCTGGGAGTGGTGTGAAGATGGTTGGCATGAAAACTATATAAACGCGCCTATTTGGCCTACTACTAATAGTAGTATTGCTTGGATGAGTAACGATAACAACCGTGTGCTGCGTGGTGGTCAGTGGTATCTCAATCCTTCTTATTGCCGTTCGGCCAGTCGCAGCTACAATAGTGGAGACCGCAGGAACAAAGACAACGGTTTTCGGTTGGTGGTTTCTGGTGCAGGGATTCTTTAATTTTTTACACTTTCAAATATTTTTAATAAGTAGGTTGGGTTGACACCAGGAAACCCAACATTTCCTATAATTACAGCAGTTACCGGTATTCTGAAGTACAGATATTAATGATAAAACTCTTGTGGTGCGGGCATACTTCGACCAATCTCAGTACAAGTCTTGCCCGCACAAAGTGTACTTCACTCAAAGCTACTTGCTGTATTATATTTTGAGGTTATGTTATTTTAAATTTATATCCATAATTGAAAAAGACAATGCGTAAACAAACTATTCAATACACATCACCATTAGATGCTTTAGTTGCGGTTGCAAAACGGTTGAGTATCTATGAAAACCAACAAAAAATGGATTCTGAAGAATTTTTTTACCAATATAATCCCGGAAGATAGGATATAAAGATGCAATAAATATTCTTAACCATTAGCGATTCCTATGTCTCACTGAAGGCGATCGCCTCCGTTCCCAAACGTTTTAATACCTGTAACACACTATAAAGCTCATTATCAGGATTTACCAAAGAAAACAGCCGTGAATTAGCATATTTATGTTCCAATACCTTTAAAAATAAAAACTCATTACCATTGGTAATCATACCAAAGGTTGGTAGCACAGTTTCCTCATTACCCAACATATAAGCCAAAGCTTGAGGAATCGCGCGTGTCACCGCAAAATCACTCCGTTTTGATTCAATTACCAACAACCAAAGCCGATTTTTTAACACCAAAACATCAATCCGCCCCCGAATAATCGTTCCTTCATCCTCCATTTCTAAGGCTACACCCGTTTCTGTTTCAATCCTAAACGGTTTATGATAAAAACCAGCTAAATCTAACAAGGGCGCAAGTACGACCATCTTCACTGTATTTTCTAGCATTGGGGGATCATCCATCAATTCTAAAAAATTAGCTTTCACCCGATCTAATAAATGTTGCTCTTCTTTGTTCAAAGCCTCAAGCCCATCCAACCACTCAGGAAAAAAAGTAGCATCTTCAACGATTTGAATGCCAAAATTTTGCTTTAATTCCCGTAGCGTCACATCCTTGGCTGCAATAGACTGAAGCATTTTGATATTTCTCCCGACGAAATTTCAAGCTCAAATCAT
>NZ_KE384588.1:134589-137258 GCF_000426905.1 Dolichospermum circinale AWQC131C | reverse complement strand
ACCACAGAGGCACAGAGGTCACGGAGAAATGAGGATTTGAGAGATATTTTGCGTAAGTCCTGTATAAATCAAATGAACTGTAATAATCGTAAAAATCATAATATGGCTACGCCACGCTTTGCTATCAGATATTTTTAGCCATCATTTTATCTAACAAAACACTAACCTTTTTCGCTCTTTCTGGTTGACGCTGTTTTTGCAATAACTCTTTTGCTGTGACTAAATTAGCTTTTGCTGCTGCTTCCTGTTGTTCCTGCATGAGAATATTTGCTAAACGTAAATAAGCATCAGGATTTTTAGGACTGCTATCAATTACTTCACAAAATAACGCTTTGGCTGCGGTAATTTGTCCCTTTTGATTTAAAATATCTCCTAACAACAAACGTACCATGTCATTGGTAGAATTGATAGCAATAACTTTTCTCAAAGCTATTTCGGCATTTTCAAAATCTTTGGCTTGATAAAAATTGATACCTTGCTGAAATAAATTAGAGGTAATCAATGTTTTGATACTCAAATAACCAAGAATAGCCAGACCAACAATGACTACAAAAATTGCGAAAATATTAGATGAATTAGATGAAATAGAAAATGTTTGTAACATGATTTTAAGCTAAATTTTAAGCTAATAAACAAGAGACGGGAAAAAGTAGATATTCAATGAAAAACAATTTCCAGATAAATTGATAGAAATTAGTAATGGCTTTTTTGTCTTGTAAATCAACTCCTGCACCTTGCCACCATAAGACAATTAACGTTAATGTATGGGTAATTACAACAAAAATAGTATTAACTTCCGCAAGCTGAAATAATCCTACTAAAATCATGCCTCCATAACAGATAGTTAATACCCAAAGAGCCAGATTAAATACTTTTTGTTGTCCAAGTTGGAGGGTAAAAGTTGTGATATTATAAACTCTATCACCTTCCATATCAGGAATATCTTTAAAAATTGCGATCGCAAATGTAAATACCAAGATAAAAACAGTTAAAACCCAAACCGCACTGGGAATACCTTGGCTTCTTTGCAATACCCAGCTAAAATGCAAAAACAAACCTAAATTAACAATCGTTCCCCGCACGGAAAAAATACATAAAGCAGCCCAAAAAGGAAACTGTTTTAAACGAATTGGTGGTAAAGAATAAGCTGTACCAATTGCTAAACTTATTGTTACCATTCCCATTAAAAATGGTCCAGTTAGCCATGCTACAGCCAAAGCCAAAATACCAGTAATAATAACAATTAATTGTCCTTGTCCTTTCGTAAATTCTCCCGCAGCTAAAGGTAAATCAGGTTTATTGATTTTATCAATTTCAATATCCTCCAACTGATTCAAACCAACAATATAAATATTACCACTTATACAAGCAATCCATGTTGCTAAAATTTGCCCAATATGCACACCAGAAAAACTTGTAGAAGTGACACCCAGGGTAATTAAATATAAACCCAAAACACTCAAACTTGTTCCCATAATTGTATGAGGACGGGAAAATTTCCAAAAAGAATAAAACCAACTTTTTGGAGAAACAGCAGAACTTTGTTTATAAAATTGATTCATCTTTTGTTCTTTTTCTAAATTCTAAATTCTAAATTCTTTCGTTCCGCGTAATAAACCAAAGCGAACTAACCCAGTTTCATAACCTCGACGCATTAACCCCAAAGATAATGCTCCTTGAATTGTACTCCAACCCGCCATTAATAAACCGATAAATGCTTGGGGTGTGAAAGCCGAATCAATTACTACATTCCAAAAAGGTGCAACTGCGGTTGACCAATCAGCAGTACGAATATTAGTTAATGGTAATTGCCAAGCGATCGCTTCATACTCCGCTAAAGACATTACATAAGGTAAACAATAGACCCTATAAATGTCATCTAAGTGCTTTTGTTCATCCGCTGTCAGTGCTGACTTATCCGTATTCCGATGACACCATGTCACCATAATCAAAGTCCCACCGGGTTTTAACACGCGATAGCACTCTTGCAAAAACTTAGTTTTATCTGGCATATGTTCACCGCTTTCCAGTGACCAGACCAAATCAAAAGAATCGTCATCAAAGGCCATTTCCTGGGCATTGGCCACCATGAATCTAGTCTTTTGACTCAAATTCATTGCCAAAGACCTTTCCATGGCTCTAGCGGCTTGTACAGGACTCAATGTAATTCCCGTGGCATTTGCTCCAAATTTATCCGCTAAGTATAAAGAACTACCACCAATTCCACAACCCACATCAAGGATATTTTTAGCACTGTGAACATCTGCCCATTTTAGCAGTTCTTCAATTAAATCAATTTGTGCTTGACGGCGTTCTTTCACCTGTTTACCATCTACACCATAATAACCGTGGTGCATATGTTCCCCCCAAATCTGCTCCCACAAGCCGGAGGAAGCATCGTAAAATTCCTGAATTTGTTTGTAAAGTATTTGACTCATGGTTTAATTAAGAAATGGTTTAATTAAGAAAAAGCTCATAAGAAATTGAAAAGAAAAAACTTATTGATATGCTACCATCTATGTTTTTAATTAGATAGGGATATTTTTGCCTGGGAGTAACTGATCAATTCTACCTTGCGAATCTTAAAAATAACTAAAAATAACCTAAATGCACAAATTTTCTTGATTTTTAATTGATTTTTAAGTAGGTGAACGGAAAAAAACCGACAT
>NZ_KE384588.1:132319-134545 GCF_000426905.1 Dolichospermum circinale AWQC131C | reverse complement strand
GTAAAGTTGCCCAAAACCTGTTCCCTGTTCCCTGTTCCCTGTTCCCTGTTCCCTTGTCATAACGACAATTTTTAACGCTAACCTACTTATTGATTTTTAATTATTTATGACCGTTGCTCGGACAATTTGTTTAGGGTTTATCGCTGTCATTCTCTTGGGAACAATTCTCTTAACCTTGCCTTTTTCTACTGGTAACGGGAATTGGAATGATCCCATTGTTGCATTATTTACTTCAACTTCCGCAGTTTGTGTGACAGGTTTAGCTGTGGTAGACACTGGTACTGATTTTTCCTTTTTAGGTCAGTTGTTTATTGCTCTTTTAGCCCAAATTGGGGGTTTGGGTTATATGACAACTACCACATTTTTGATGTTATTAATGGGCAGAAAATTTGATTTGCGACAAAAAGTAGCAATTCAACAAGCTTTAGATCGTCCAGGTATGAGTGGAAGCGCTCAAATTATCCGCTCCATTATTGCAACTACCCTATTATTTGAAATCACGGGAGTATTGCTACTAATGATAGCTTTTGTCCCGGAAAAAGGTTGGCAAGAAGGAACTTGGTTAGCAATTTTTCATAGTGTTAGTGCTTGGAATAATGCTGGCTTTAGTCTATTTAAAGACAATTTAATCAGTTATCAATCTTCTCCTGTAGTGATTTTAACAATTGGCACATTAATTATTTTTGGAGGTATTGGTTATCAGGTAATTTTGGATATGTATTTGTGGTTAAGAGATAGCTTTACTTATCAAAGTAATCGTATTATCAGAAAAAATGGTCGTTTAATATTTTCCCTAGATTTTAAAGTGGCTACTAGCACAACCTTAATATTATTAGTGTTAGGAACAATTGCTCTTTTAATGATAGAAATTAGAAATGATAGCACCTTTGGAAAATTAGATTTAACCGGAAAAATATTAGTCGCTTGGTTTCAGTCAGTTACTACCAGAACCGCTGGTTTTAATAGTATTGATATTGGCAAAATGACTAATGCTGGATTGTTCATTATGATTGCGCTGATGTTTATTGGTGCAAGTCCTGGAGGTACAGGAGGAGGAATCAAAACCACAACTTTAAGAGTGATTACCAGTTGTACAAAGGCAATTTTGCAAGGTAAAGAGGAGGTATTATTATATAATCGCAAAATTGCCATATCATTAATTTTAAAAGCCGTGGGTGTGGTGTTTGGTTCATTAGCAACTGTGATTGTTTCCACGGTTTTAATTAGTATTACTGACCCTGAATTTCCGTTTATTCAGATTCTTTTTGAAGTAGTATCGGCCTTTGGTACAGTGGGACTTTCTACAGGTATTACAGCTACTGTTTCTACCACAGCAAAATTAATTTTAATTCTCACCATGTACATTGGTCGAGTTGGTATTTTACTATTAATGTCATCCATACTAGGTGATCCTCGTCCTAGTAGAATTCATTATCCTGAAGAAAATCTCCTGGTTGGATAATTACCAATTGATACCGAACTCAGATAGAATTGATTAACGTCATCACAAAACCTTCAAAACCCAATTCAGAAATACCATTTTTATGTCAGTGATTACCATTCGGGAACAACAGCAAAAAGCCACAGGATTTGCAGCCAGTCTCAGTTTTGGTGACGGTGAATATAACATTATTATCACTGAATTATCACTGACCCCTTCACTCCCCAGGAAGAACAGGAACTAGAATGGTATTTTGAAGAGTGGCTGTTTTATCCCATTGTGGATACAGTCAAAGCCGAAAGAGCAAAAAATAGCGTTAAAACTTGGCGAATATTGCGAGGGAGTATTTAGAGAGATTACCAGAGTGATGCTAAAAGATAGAGTTCTCAGATTCATTCAGACGCTATCTTTGTGGGATTAACAGCTATTATTTCCGAGTAACGAGCAAAATCCTTGGTGTTAAATGTCAGAATGTGAGTTATCCCATGAACAAGCATTGCAGCTACAAGTTTCGCATCATGCACATTGATACCAATAACAGAATAAGTAATAACAAGCCTTTCCCATTCGGAATAAACTACTTCGGTATCTAAAGCAAGATGAAAAATAGTTTTTAATCTTTGTATTTCTACTTCTGCTTCTATTGCTGTACGTCCTAATCCATTTCTCTCAATGGGACGAGTGTAAACATTCCAAAACTCAATTAAGTTTTGCGGTACGATATGTAATGTTTCTCCCTGACCTAGCAATTTATTGATAGCATTGACAGCATCACTATTCATAGG
>NZ_KE384588.1:126389-132251 GCF_000426905.1 Dolichospermum circinale AWQC131C | reverse complement strand
AGGCATTTAACCCCTGTCACCATAAATACTTTCTCGGCTGATTGCTTCATCAGAAAGGTTTGGTAAATTCAGATTTCTATGACTCTCTACCCATGCTTGAAATGCAGCTATCCGTTTTTCTGGAGTAGCAGTTTCATTAACTGGTCGTTCTTGTTGCGGTTCTACCAATTGCGTTAGTATTCTATCTAAATATGGTTTAATTTCTTCAGGATTACGGTTGGTTATATCAGCCAAAATTTGAGTGATTGTTTCCAAATCCTGTTTATGTGATTTTTGGAAAAAATGCAAAACTTCTGTATTCATAACTTGAGTTATTTGTGAATATTTGACTTAAATTATATCATGAACCTGATAAACGCTGTAAAAATTCTGTGTGTTCTGGTGAGTTTAATCCTGTTTGCAATACTTCTAAAACCTTAACCATATCTCCTGCTAATAATGCCGTTACAGATAACCATAATCCGGGCATAACTTGACTTTTAATAATGCCCTCTGTATCAGGTTGCAGTAATATATATTCACTATCATGTAACCCAAACCAATCTAATTTATTTTCTAAACTCTGCCAAACAATATATTCCTGAATGCCGTTACGTTTATAGGCTTTTTTCTTATCATATAAATCATAAGCTGCACTGCTGGCGGCAATTTCCGCGACTAATTCCGGTGCGCCTTCAATATAATCATCATCTGTAATTCGAGATTTTCCACCCAAACTTTCATCAATTAATAAAACTCCATCGGGTTGAGGTTCGTTATCTTGATCCAATCTGATGGTAGGTTCTATTCCTAATTTAATTCCGGGGGTATAAATTTGATAATTTCCTAACCAAATCATCAATTTAGCATGGGGTTCTGCATGACGTTGAAAGCGTAAAGGTGAGGCCACGTAAACTACTCCTTCGATTAATTCAGCTTTTTTAATATCGAGACTTTCAGCATAACGACGTTCAAATTCATGGCGTGATAAGCGATCGCCATTTTCTAAAGGTAGAATTTGAGGAGTTGGGTTAGTTTGTGGCCGCTGCATTACCATTTGCTATACCTCGAAGAATTAATTTACACAATCAGCAGAGGACGGGGAAAACCCGCCCGTATATAATCAATTATGGTGCTGGGGGTAAAGTTCCACCACTAGCAGCCGGCGGTTCAGTGTAATCGCAAAAGATATTGACCCCTATTTTCAGGATATATAAAACTATAACAGTGGCAATGGCCGGATCAAGAGGTAAACCACTGGATGAAGCTAAACCCACTAAGGAAACTATCACACCTGTCAGTAAAGGAGAACTGCCGGGATTTTTGGTGTATTCTTTGAGTTGTCCACGAAACCCGTCATCACCACAAAGTTCATTTCGCAAGGCTTTAAGGGTGATTTGTAAAAGTGACTTATCTCCCCCCATGATAACTTGACGATTTTTTTCTTGCCATAAATCTTGAAAAGCCGTTTCCATGTCGCCATTGTGCTTTTCTAAATGATCCATTGCTTCCAGTCCAGGGGTATAATCAGGCATTAATTCCCGCATAGCTTGGATTTCACTGCTAGTTATTTGCATAGCTAATTTAAGTTGTTTACTTAGTAGTATCAAAATCAACTACATTATGGACAGGGATTATTCATTCCTTATTTAGTGTACCAATTACCAATTACCAATTACCAATTACCAATTACCCATTACCCATTATGAATCTTTCATCATTAAAATTTCTCCGCAGTTTACGTAAAGACAACCACCAATTTGCTGTCATTGGCTTAGGTCGTTTTGGTCGTTCTGTTTGTTCAACATTGCATAATTTAGGTTATCAAGTTTTAGCTACAGATGTTGACGAAAAACGAGTTTCTGAGGCTTTACATGAGCAAATAGTCGGTCATGCTTTACAACTAGATTCAACTGAACCAGCAGCACTAAAGGAAGCCGGAATTTTTGAATTTGATACTGTAATTATAGCCATTGGTAACTATATTCAGGAAAGTATTATTACTACTTTAAATGTGAAAGAAGGTGGTGTACCTCACGTGGTGGCAAAAGCCTCTAGTGAAGTTCACTGTAAATTATTACAACGAGTAGGAGCAGATCATGTAGTATTTCCTGAATATGAAGCCGGTTGTGCTTTAGCACGAACACTTACTAAACCAGGAATTTTAGAAAGATTTGATCTTGACCCAGATAATAGCATTGTGGAGTTAATTGTTCCTGATGAATTTCATGGGAAAACTATTGCTGAACTTCAACTTCGTAACCGCTATGGTTTAAATATGTTGGCCGTAAGTCATGATGGTAAATTTATCATTAATCCTGAACCAACTAAACGTTTAGAAAAAGGTTCTGCAATGGTAGTAATTGGTTGCAACAAAGATATTAATCGTTTACCAATTTGAAGCAACCAGATACTTAATCTAACTTAATCATAGTTAATCTAATTTTATGCTTTTCTTTTTATCTGCTGGTAAAATCACCATGGCATCCCCAAAAGAATAAAAGCGGTATTCAGAGGCGATCGCTTTTTGGTAAATATCTAGTAACATTTCTCTACCAATTAAAGCACTAACCAACATCAACAAACTAGAACGGGGTAAATGAAAATTGGTGATTAAACCCTCCACAACTCGCCATTTATAGCCAGGATAAATAAATAAGTTCGTTTTCCCCATAAATGGCTGTAAATCCCCCAATTGCGCCGCTCCTTCCAACGCTCTCACCACTGTTGTCCCCACCGCAATAATGCGTCCTCCCGCAGCCTGAGTAGCCCGAATTTGCTCAACGGTATCAGCAGAAACCTCTATCCATTCTTCGTGCATAGCGTGAGTAGTCACATCTTCTACTTCTACTGGGCGAAAAGTACCGACACCAACATGAAGAGTAATAAAGGCTTGATTAATGCCACAAACACGCAACCTTTCTAGTAATTCTGGTGTAAAATGTAGCCCTGCTGTTGGTGCAGCGATCGCTCCTTCTTCTTGAGCATACACCGTTTGATACTGTTCATTAGCGGCGGTAGAAGCCGTGATATAAGGTGGGAGGGGAATTTCGCCAAATTTGCCTAATACCTGGACTAAAGGCACTTCTGGAGGCAAATCAAACTGTAATAATCGCCCCCCGGTTTGCGGATCTGATTCAACCACCGTCGCCCTTAATATCTGTTGATTTTCCTCTCCTCCCGCTGTAAAAATAATTTCACTGCCTATCTTAAACCGCTTACCAGGTTTCACTAAAGCCAACCAGCAATTATGCCGTCGTTCTTCCAATAGTAACACCTCGATTTCCGCACCAGTAGACTTACAGCCGTACAGCCGAGCGGGAATCACTTTCGTATTATTCATTACCAGCAAATCACCCGGTTGCAGCAATTCCGGTAAATCACGGAAAATATGATGAGAAACTGGTATACTATGAGGATTTTTAAGAGAATTTACAACTAATAACCTGGAACTATCTCTAGGAACAGCAGGGTTTTGAGCAATTAGCCTGAGTGGAAGTTCGTAGTCATAACTAGATAACGAACAATCTAAATTCACATCCTGTACTTCTAGACTAGACATTTTCTGCAATTTTGCTTATAATATTTGTTACTTGATTTTCATGAAAGGGAATTAATGGGTAAATCTCCCCATAGAAAAACGGGGGCTTTTACCCTACCGGGAACTGGGCTGGATTAGGGAAGATAGAGAGGTAAAATTAGCTTTGATCCTTAACACCATGAGCGAATACCTGTATTGCTTGGCCAATGCCAGTCTCACACTGAGAATCGTTCAACACCTCCACGCTAGAAAGGAAACCCCTGTTTCCTTTGTTAGTATAATTCATCAAATTAATGGTTGGGTAGTCAGAATCAAATTTAGAGAAGTGCTTTCACCCCAGGAAGATGGTGATTTTCGGGCATTTTTGAATGAATTAGGCATTAACTACCAACCACCAATGAGAGTACAAATGGCACTGTGGAGTTTAGAAGCTGGACAAACCCCTGTAGACGTAATGGGTCGTTATCAAGTAGCAATTGTTTCCCATGGAAATCCTGAAAGAGAAGAAATTGAAGCATTTAGACAACAGTTTGTGCGTGGTTTAGGCTACTGTCCAGAAACACTGGCTTAAACAATTTAAAACTGAAAATTCAAAATTGTTTGTGTAGTATCACAGAATGGAAAATAATTCTGGTCTCATATTATTTATTGGTCAAAGGCTGCCAGAATGTATTCTTGCAGCTGAAAATCATATCCAGATACCGATAAACTAGCCAGAGAAACTTCTTCAATAACTGCCCTTTTTATCAGCTTTTTTGATGTAGGTTGATAATGGACAAGGGCTATATCAAAGCGACAATAATAATCAGCTTTTTCAGGATATTCACTTAAAAATATTTCCGCCGTTTGCCAGAGTTTTGCTTGTTTTTTGGGAGTAATGGCGTTTTTACCCAACTCATCCCAATTACCGGAACTCCGGGTTTTAACCTCTATAAATGCCACTGTTGTGTCTTGATATTGGGCAATAATATCAATTTCTCCCCAGCGACACCAAAAGCGACGGTGCAAAATTTCCCAACCCGTAGATTGTAACCATTTGGCTACTAGGTCTTCACCTATGTTACCAATATCTGCATAATTAAATGGAGAAGGATTAACCATTAAATAACAATACCATGAATACTCAAAATCGTAGTTGGACAAGTATACTCAGTTTATTACTTTTGGCAATCATTACCATCACAACCTTATTAGGTTTTGTTCCTGCTGCTGTAGCACTGGAATATAACAAAGAAATTCTCATCAGTGCTGATTTTTCTGGACGTGATTTAAGAGACTCTAGTTTTACTAAAGCCAATCTGCGCTACAGTAATTTTAGTAACTCTAATTTAACAGGTGTAAGTTTTTTTGCTGCTAATTTAGAATCAGCAAATTTACAGGACGCTAACCTAACTAATGCTACATTAGACTCCGCACGTCTGATCAAAACTAATTTAACTAACGCCATTCTAGAAGGCGCATTTGCTGCTAATGCTAAATTTGATGGTGCTATAATTGATGGTGCTGATTTTACAGATGTCCTACTGCGTCGAGATGAACAAAATAAATTATGTAAAGTAGCTAAAGGTACTAATCCCACAACGGGTAGGCAGACAAGAGATACTTTATATTGTTCTTAGATTTAGATCAGATCCCCAACTTCTTTGAAAAGTCGGGGATCTGATGCTTACGGTATTTATATATTTTGTAAAATTTGTGAAAGTGTTAATTTGAGTTCTGGAAATAATGGCGATATAATTAAATCATCACATCTAAATTGATTAACTATGTATTCATCATCAACTAAAGAATAAATAGAAATAGTTGGTTGTTTAGGATTACCAATAAATCTTTTACCACCGAAAGCACCATAATCAACTATCCAATATTCAGGAATACCCATTGATTCATAATCATTAGTTTTATGAGTATAATCGGTTTGCCAATTACTGCTAACAATTTCTATCACTAAAGGAACTGAAGCAGCTTGAGTAACGGTTGATTCTTTTTTCCACAAAGGTTCATTAGGTAAGTTAGCAGGATTTAGTAACAAAATATCAGACAAATAGGCAGATTCAGATTTTGCTGCTTTGATGAATGTTGTTTTAGGTATGAGGTAAGAAAGATTGAGTCTATCTAATTCTCCTGATATCTTACGAACTAAAAAACCAATTACAAATTCATGATCTCCTACTGGTGGGTTCATTTCTACAATTTCTCCATTATGTAATTCATAACGTGATCCTGTTTCTGGATAAAATTGGATAAATTCCTCAAAGCTTACGAATTTGGTTAATGTTTGAACCATGATTCACCTCTAGAATGGTGATAATTTGCTGATTTCAATTATAATAGGACTTACT
>NZ_KE384588.1:119209-126355 GCF_000426905.1 Dolichospermum circinale AWQC131C | reverse complement strand
CACTCCAGGCACAGAGGTCACGGAGAAATGAGGATTTGAGAGATATTTTGCGTAAGTCCTGTATAATATAGAGAAATCAGATTTGGTTTATAAATTGAGTAATTGATGATATAAAATATGAATCAGCTAAAAATCCTCCTTGAACCCGGTACATTATGGACAAGCATCAAAACTACAACAGAACAGGCTTTAAAATCTGGAGCTTTAAAATCTATTCCCACAGAATTGGAAATTATTGAACAAGATGGAGTACAATTTATAGTCAGAATTTTAGCAAATCTCAACCGCAAAAAAGCCGATAAAGAAAAACAAGATCAAAAAGCTGCTAAAACTGGTAAAGAATTTAATCCTTTTTTACCTTATGAAGAAGATTTATTTGTAGCAGATATTTCTTCTACTCATGTTTGTATTTTAAATAAGTTCAATGTTGTGGATAATCATTTGTTAATTATCACCCGCATTTTTGAACAACAAGAAACCTTACTCACCCTAGAAGATTTTACAGCAATGTGGACTTGTTTAGGAGAATTTGAAGGTTTAGTATTTTACAATGGTGGTAAACTAGCTGGTGCGAGTCAACGACATAAACATTTACAAATTGTCCCTTTTTCAGAAACAGATATTCCTATTTCCCCACTTTTAAAAACAGCAAAATTAGAAAATGATCTGGGAACTATTCCAGAATTTCCCTTTTTACACGCTTTCACTACTCTTAAAATGGGAGAAAGTGCAGAAGTAACCTTAGAAAAATATCATAATTTACTACATAAAACGGGAATTAAACCTCTAGAAAATCATCTACAATCGGGAGCATATAATCTTTTAATTACACGAAAATGGATGTTAATTGTGCCGCGAAAACAAGAAGAATTTGCAGAAATTTCCATAAATTCTCTAGGTTTTGCAGGTGCATTATTAGTCAAAAATCAACAACAAATGGAACTACTCAAAAACATCAACCCAATTAATATTTTAACCAATGTTGCTTTTCCCATAGAAAAAAATTAAATATTAGAGTAAAATATTAAAGTAAAATATAAGCTAATATATAGCAATCCTAAATCAGACGTGAATACCTCTTTTTTCTCTACCTCTGTGTCCTCTGTGTCCTCTGTGGTTCGTTCAAAAAAAATCCATTCACAACCCATCGAGAATTGCTATACTCACATCTTGTAGCTTTACGCGGAACAAAAATCATAAAAAGGGGAAAAATTATGGAATCTCTAGATATAAAATGGATTCGTTCTCAGTTTCCCGCACTGACACAAACAATCAACAAAAAGCCAGCAATTTTCTTTGATGGACCAGGGGGAACACAAGTTCCTGGTGGAGTTTTAGACGCAATTAGTGATTATTTAGTTAGATCAAATGCGAATGTTCATGGTACTTTTGCTACTAGTTTGCGAACAGATGCTTTAATTACTTCGGCCAGAGCAGCGATCGCTGACTTCTTAGGATGCGATAATGATGAAATAGTATTTGGCGCAAATATGACCACTCTCACCTTCTCTGTGAGTCGCGCTATTGGTAGAGAATTACAAGCTGGTGATGAAATTATCGTTACAGACTTAGATCATGCTGCGAATATTTCTCCTTGGTATGCTTTAGCAGAGAAAGGTGTAATTATTCGTGCTGTTGATATTAATACTTCTGACTGTACTTTAGATTTGTATGATTTAGAAAAAAAGATAAATTCCCGCACCAAATTAGTAGCAGTTACCTATGCTTCTAACGCCGTGGGGACAATTAATGATATTAGTAAAATAGTCAAAATAGCCCACAATGTCGGGGCTTTAGTATATGTTGATGCTGTCCATTACGCGCCCCATGGACTGATTAATGTTCATCATTTAGATTGTGATTTTCTAGCCTGTTCTGCTTACAAATTCTTCGCGCCCCATGTAGGAATTGTCTACGGAAAAAGAGAACATTTAACCAGATTTTCTCCTTATAAAGTTCAACCAGCAACAGAAGAAATTCCCTCAAAATGGGAAACAGGAACTTTAAATCATGAAGGTTTAGCGGGGTTAGTAGCAGCGATTAATTATTTAGCCAAATTAGGTTGTCATGTTTCCCCAAACTTAGATAATGAATTACTTTCCTCCTTAATAGAAGCCGACAGAGAAGGTTTAACTACCTTCCATTGTCCTCGATTTTTGACAGCACCAGAACAAAAAAATCATGAATTAATATCAGCTTATCATAGTCGGCGAGCAGCTTTAATAACAGCAATGTCAGCCATTCAACAATATGAAAGAGAATTAAGTAAAAAGCTAATTTCAGGCTTATTAAAAATCCCTGGTTTACGCTTATATGGTATTACAGAACCCAGCCAATTTAAATGGCGGACACCAACAGTATCTATTCGCATAGCAGGAAAAACCCCCGCAACCATAGCCCAAATATTAGGAGAAAAGGGAATATTTGTTTGGTACGGAAATTTTTATGCAATTAACCTCACGGAAAAATTAGATGTAGAAACATCTGGTGGATTATTGCGGATAGGATTAGCTCATTATAACACAGTTGAAGAAATAGATCAACTATTACAAACCCTCAATGAAATTGTTTAAGAGGGAACAGGGAACAGGGAACAGGGAACAGGTGACAGGTGACAGGTTTTGAGCAACTTTACTTTTCGTTACTTATGTCGCTTTTTTTCCGTTCACCTACTTAGTCTCATTAAACCCTAATTAGTCCACGGAGGTGGACTTTGCTTGTGTAGTAGCGACTTCTATTCGCCCAATACCCTTTATTAATTTTTAATTCATCCACAGTCATCAGCTTCACAGACACGACGTATATTAATAATATCGCTCATTTTTCTCAGTTGAACAAATAAACGTTCCAATTGAGAACAATCGCGCACATCAATTCCTAAATCAATTAAAGCTGGTTCTCCCAAGGAAGTTTTAACTTGAGCGTGACGGACATTGATACCCTGGTCGCTTAGTCGAGACAATACATCTTTTAATACTCCAACTCTATCCAATGCCTCAATTTGCATATTAACAGGATATGTATAAGGACGATTTTGGCTCTCTGTAACTGAATTCCAACGCACTGGTACTAAACGCTCATATTCAACATGATCTAGATTATGACAACCTTGGCGGTGTATAGAAATTCCTCTTCCCCTTGTCACAGCGCCCACAATTGCTTCTCCAGGAATGGGGGTACAACAACCGGCGATATGATAAACTAACCCCTCCACCCCAATAATAGGGGAATCACTAGCACGGTATGTAGATAATAAATCAGTTTTTTCCTGGCGCAAAGTTTTTGCTGTTAATTCCTTGGCGAGAAATGGGATCATATCAGTAACAGGTTGTTTACCTTTAACAACTTCCCGCCAACGGTTCAGGACTAGATTTAAGGTAACTTCCCCATAACCTAAACTAGCCAGTAAATCTTCTACACTGTGATAATTACACTTTTCCGCCACAGTCTGCATAGCCTCTGACTTGAGTAAGTTCTCAAAACCAGTTTTCCCCAATTCTTTTTCTAATAAATCCCGTCCCCTGGCGATATTTTCTTCTCGGCGCGATCGCTTATACCATTGTTTAATACGATACTTCGCCGCTGAGGTGCTAACAAAATTTAACCAATCTAAACTGGGATGACAATTTTTTTGGGTAATAATGTCAACAATATCACCATTATGCAATCGCGTTGATAAGGGAACAATGCGCCCATTTATCCGCGCCCCTGCACAGTGGTTTCCGATTTCTGTATGAATGCGATAGGCAAAATCTATACTTGTAGAACCAGGACTTAAAGGAATAACATCCCCCTTGGGAGTGAAGACATAAACACCATCTTCAAACAGATTATCTTTCACACTATCTAAGTATTCCTGAGCATCTTTTAAGTCACTTTGCCAATCTAGCAATTGGCGTAACCAAGTAAATTTTTCATCAGAACTTGTTAAGTTAGTATTCTCAGAACCACCCGTTTCTTTATACTTCCAATGAGCAGCAATTCCGTATTCTGCGATATGGTGCATTTCCAGAGTGCGAATTTGCACTTCTAAGGGTCGCCCTGTCAAACCAATTACCCCAGTATGTAGAGATTGATAATTGTTTGGTTTAGGCAGACCTATATAATCCTTAAATCTACCAGGGATGGGACGAAAAGTATCATGAACCACCGCTAAAGCTCGATAGCATTCTTCATTAGTTTGGACAATAATTCGCAGCGCCGCCAAATCATAAATTTCATGAAATTCCTTTTGCTGCCGCCGCATTTTTTGATAAATACTATAAAGGTGTTTAGGACGACCGCTAATTTCCAAACAATTAATACGCGCTTTCAGTAACCGACGGCGCAGAGTCTCCGTAGCTTTAAGTAACTTTTCTTCCCTGTCCGTGCGTTTTTCAGCCACACATTGCTGAGTTTCTCGATAGGCCTCCGGTTCTAAATATTTGAATGCTAGGTCTTCTAATTCCCATTTAATCTGCCAAATTCCTAAACGATTCGCCAAAGGTGCGAAAATATCTCGTGTTTCCTGGGCGCTACGTTGACGACTAGATTCTGGCATATATTGAAGAGTCCGCATATTATGCAAACGGTCTGCCAATTTGACCACAATTACCCGAATATCTTGGGCCATAGCCAGAAACATTCGCCGGAAATTTTCCGCTTGACTTTCGGTTTTGCTGGTAAAATTAATTTTCGACAGCTTAGTAACACCTTCTACCAATCGCCGCACCTCTCCTCCAAAGCGTGCTTCTATGTCTTCACCTGTAACTTCTGTATCTTCAACTACATCATGAAGTAAGCCCGCTGCTATCATAACAGGACTACCACCTAATTCACGGAGTATTTCTGCCACAGCCACAGGGTGAGCAATATAAGGTTCTCCAGATTTTCGGGTTTGACCCCCATGTAATTGATAAGCAAACTGAAATGCTCGACAAATGAGAGCGTTACCGTTATACGTTCGGTCCTCTTCCTCCGTGAGTATGGGTGCTGGAGGTTCAATTAAACATCTGTTAAGCCAGTCTGGGAGAACGACATCAGTAGGAGGTTTGATAGCTATACTACTCATAAAATCAAAAAGGTAATTTGTGGATAAGTTGGAAGATAGTTAAAATTGACAGCACCGCCATAAAATAGATGCTGTTGCCTGGAGGCTTAGAGATAAGGTGAGAAAGATAATGTTCTAATTGTATTGTTTGTAGTTATCATCCATTACAGGTTGCTTGCAAATATGGTCAGAAAAACCTATTGACGATAAACCAAGCCCCAAAAGTAAAATTCAAGGCTGGTGATTTTCAGCAAAAACAAAAGAAAGTTGAGTTGTATGAGAAAATTTTCTTGACATTAATATTATCCTAACTGGCAACAAATGTCTTTAAATTGTGATAAATATCAGGAATTGGCAACATTTATAGACGAGTTACGAACTCATATAACAGCCGATAAACTCAATACTAGTCAATTACGGTTAAATTTCACCCATTTACAAACATTTTTTTTACAGCAAATTGTTCCCTTAGTTGATGAAAATTCCCAGCAACTGTCCTATAAAACGGAAATAAGTAAACAGTTGCGACTCTTGGAAGTGGATATAATGTTTCTCCAAGGGGCAAGGCATTCAACAACGCTACAGGCTAGATTAAAGAATATTGAAGAACGCATTGATACTTTAATTAGATATTGTCAAGCTATTATTCAGCCATTGGCAGACAAGTAATCATAAACTACAAATATACTGAAATTAAATGAATTTAACTTACTCACCAAAGATAGAACTAACTACTGAATAAGTATATAAAACTTAACAAAAAAAACTATTAAAGTCATAGAAAAATGGTAAATTAATTTCAGTAACACCGATGATCAGGCTGTGTTTCTTGATAGTCCATCAACTTAAATAAATACAGGATAGTTATATGTTTAATAGAATACGTAGTCTTTTAAGTAGATTTTTCAATAATTCTCGCACAGTGAACAACGAACCACTAAATAAAGTGAGTTTGATAGTAATTATTTTAGTTGATATTTTCATTTTAATTAACGTTTTTACGGGTTTAAATGATATTAGTCAATGGTATCTTAGCCCGTCTCAGTCTTATCCATGCTATTCTGAATGGAACGATTATAAAGCAGATACTAGGACAAATAAAGATTATCAATTTCTGATCAGTGAATTACCTTATGGTAGCAATGAGCAAACAATTCAACAAAGATATCAAGATGCAGAAAACAGACATTTGGGTAAAGTTTCGCCAATATGTTTAAATTATGGAGAATTTAAAGATCAACTAAACAATCCTGAAAATCAGAAAATTCTCAAAACGATAAATCAGAAACAAGATAAGATTAATCAACTCCAACAGGCCAATAATACAATTCGTCAACAATACGATTCCACACTTTTAGAAAAAATTGCTGGTCAGCCTTCAGGTAATTCTATTAATCAAGTACGAGCGGAAAAAGCTAAACAAGAATTAACGCAAAATAACCGCAATATTTCTGTATTAAAACAAGAAATTGCTAATCTACAAAATCAACTGCTGAACAAACCTGAAAGTATTAATTTCCTCTCTTTTGTCAAGGACGAAACTAAATTTAACCAAGTTGCAAAAGGTCATCAAGACGCATCATTTTGGTATTCTAGCATTCAATTTCTATTTCAGTCCATGTTCCTATTGCCCTTGATTTTGGTTGCATTATTCGTTAATAACTTCAGTCAACGCCAAGGATATGGATTAATAAGCCTCATAAGCTGGCATTTGCTAGTTATATTTCTCATTCCTCTAGTTCTAAAAATATTTGAATTTCTGCAAATTGGTGTCATATTTCAATATTTATCTAATCTCATTAATCGTCTGTTTGCAGGGTTAATCTTCCTCCTGCGTTACCTTTATATTTTGGTAATTCCTGTACTTGGTTTTGGGATCATTAAATTTTTCCAAACCGTTGTATTTAATACCAAAATTCAGTCCACCAAAAGAATTCAAAAATCAAGGTGTATTCGCTGTGCCAAAAAAATTCGTCCACGAGATAGTTACTGTCCCCACTGTGGTTATGATCAATATATTGAATGCCATAATTGCCATAATTTGACCTATAGAGGATTACCTTATTGTTATCATTGTGGCGCTGATCAAAATTCTAGTCCCGTAGAACAGAATTAAA
>NZ_KE384588.1:59070-119177 GCF_000426905.1 Dolichospermum circinale AWQC131C | reverse complement strand
CATTTCTCCGTGACCTCTGTGCCTCTGTGGTTCGTTATTCCATGAATCTTGCGTAAGTCCTATAAAAATCAAAAAGTATAATTCATCAATGTTGGGTTTAACTGTCGTTCAACCCAACCTACAGAGATAATAAAAAACTTAGCAAATTTAAACTTAGTAAATTTAAACTTAGCGACATATTTCTTAACTTATTTATTAGATATTATCGAATTACTAACTTAAATCTAAAGAGAGGATTTATGTCATCAATTACGAATGTAACAGAAGCCACATTTAAACAAGAAGTATTAGAAAACGAAACACCCGTTTTAGTTGACTTTTGGGCCCCCTGGTGTGGTCCGTGTAAAATGTTATCTCCTGTCGTCGAAGAAGTAGCTACAGAATACGAAGGACAATTGAAAGTTGTTAAAGTCAATACAGATCAAAATCCCACTATTGCTAGTCATTATGGGATTCGTACCATTCCCACATTGATGGTATTTAAAGGAGGAAGACAAATTAATACTGTTGTTGGTGCTGTTCCCAAAACCACTTTAGCTGCTACCTTAGATAAATATATTACCAGAGAGAAGTAATTAAAAAAACAGGGATATTAGAGATAAAAACCTCGCATTTACCTCCTGTGCGTCTCTGCGTGATCAAAAATACCCTGTAATTCCATCAACAAATAACAAACAACCGGTTAATTGAACAGCGGACAAAAAAGCGTTACCCTAAATAGGACAAAACAGAGGAGAATACCGTGAGTTCCAGCACCCAGACCCAAGCATTAGACGTACCTAGCGCCATAGTACAACGCCGTTCCATCAAAACCTTCAAACCGGATTCTATTTCCCCCGACTTACTCAAACAACTAGTAGAATTAACCGTAGCAGCACCCAGTAGTTTTAATGTTCAATCTTGGAGAATAGTATTAGTTCAAGAGGAAACCCAAAAACAAGCATTATGCGCGGCTTCCTGGAATCAAAAGCAAATTATCCAAGCGCCCGTTACCTTTGTTTTCGCTGCTGACACTGCTGCGGGAGAAAAGGACTTAACACCGATTTTAGAACAAGGGTTAGCCACAGGAGCCTGGAATGAGGGAACTGTGAATTATTTTAGAAATGCAATTCCCCAATTTCAAGCAGGGTTAGGAGACAAGCGCCGGGAATACGCTATTAAAGATGCCATGATCGCAGCTACAAATCTAGTATTAGCCGCAGAAAGCTTGGGTTTATCTACCTGCTTTATGAATGGTTGGATTGAAGAACAGGTCAAAGCTATAATTGGTGCTGAGAATAACCCAGACATAGCCATTGCTGTTTTAGTACCAGTTGGTTATGCGGCCGAACCGCGTTTAAATCCCGGTCGTTTACCATTATCGGTTAATGTGTCTGTAGATAAGCTAGACAATCCCTATGAAGGTTAATTAGGGATTTGGGGGTTAGGTTGGGACAATTTTTGACTAAATGAACCATATTTTTAGTTTCGCGCAAAGACGCAAAGGAAGGTTGAATATTTTGTGTGAGGCCGCACAGAATCATGAAATTCATCTGTCCCTATTTTCGTTTATCTGCGTTTATCTGCGTTTAATTATTCTATCTAGCTTTGTTTTAATTCTACTTATTATAAAAACTATATATTTCGGTTGTTTAAATTACAAAGTGATAATTTTTAATTGTACATCAATAAACATAAAAATAGTTGGTTTTGATTTAAAAATATTGTAATACGGCAATGACTAAAATTTGTTGCTGGCTCTCTCATTAATTCTAGAAGTTTTACTTTTAGTTTTTCTGACAATTCACAAAAATTTACTTAACCTAAATATTGGGTTTAGTAAGTTCAATTTCTAACAGTGATTTAGTTTAGCTACATCCATAATTACTGTTGTTTGACATATTTTCCCTATTTTTCAGGGGAGTAAATGACTGAAATCACAGCAAATTTATCATATTTATGTTTGGCTGGATAGAGTAGTAAATAAGTCTAGGAGATTGTAATGCTGGATTTTTTCACTTCATTGAATGAGCATAATTTACCATATCCAGATCCTTTACATCCTATCGTGGTTCACTTTGTAATTGCGATGGTTCTATTTTCTGTTTTCTGTGATGTTGCTGGGTATTTAACTGGTAGAACTCGCTTATTTGAAGTGAGTTGGTGGAATATGTGTATTGCTACAGTGGCGATTTTTGTGGCAATTATTTTTGGTCAATTTGAGGCGGGTTTGGCTAAACCTTATGAACTGGCTAAATCAGTTTTAAATGTTCATACTCTCATTGGTTGGTCACTTTCTGGAATTATTACGGCTATTACAGCTTGGCGTTATGTTTTGCGGAGTCAAAACCCGAATAAACTGCCTTTTCATTATGTAGCTGTGGGCATTTTATTAACATTAATTGTCGGTTTTCAAGTGTATCTTGGTGATGAACTTGTATGGGTGTATGGCTTACATACTGTACCTGTTGTGGACGCGGTAAAGGATGGAATATTGCCATGAATTCAGAATTATTAGATCAAATTAGTCATCAAATGGGTGCAAATGGTTTACCTTATGCCATTCCTGTTCATCCTAATTTAGTACATCTAACATTAGGTTTATTCATCATTGCCATCATTTTTGATCTTTTGGGTGTATTCTTCCCTGTGGAAAAATGGCTATTCAGATTTTTGGGAATTAAAGTTGAGCGTTCTCAATTATTTGATGTGGGTTGGTATAACGTTTTTGCCGCTGCTGTAATTACATTCTTTACAGTTGGTGCAGGTTTTTATGAAATGTTATTGGCTGCCCCACCAGCAGATATTAAAAGTCCTTGGGGAATGTTAGCAATGCCCACAATGATGTGGCATGGTGTCGGTGGTGTATTGCTATTAGCAATGATTGTTGGTATGACTTTTTGGCGAGGTTGGCAACGTTATGTTATCGGCAAATATGAAGAGCGAGAAGTACAAATTTCTTATCTCGTTGTCGGTGTAATTATTATGTTGCTGATGTATCTTCACGGCACATTAGGAGCGCACTTAGCAGCAGATTTTGGTGTTCACAATACAGCAGATAAATTACTGCGAGCCGGACAAGACATTAATCAAATATTGGGTAAATAGGTAATTGGTAATTGGTAATTAAAAACCAACTAACCACTGACAACTGACAACTGACAACTGACAACTAACAACTAACCACTGACAACTGACAACTGACAACTAACAACTGACAACTAACAACTAACCACTGACAACTAACCACTGACAACTAACCACTGACAACTAACAACTAACAACTAACAACTAACCACTGACAACTGACAACTGACAACTGACAACTGACCATTATGAAAATTCGGCAAATTCTCAACTTTTTGACCCTAGCTACTGGGGCAGTTGCCGTAACTTTTACTAGTCTATGGATTGGTAAACAGGCTTATTATTGGCTTCCTCCTCAAGGGGCTGCTGAATCTCATCTTATTGATGATTTATTTAGCTTTTTGGTAACATTAGGAGCTTTAATTTTCCTGGGAGTAACTGCTACTCTTCTCTATTCCATCACTTTTCATCGTGCCAGACCGACGGATTTTAGTGATGGTCCCCACATTGAAGGTAATATAACTTTGGAGGTAGTTTGGACGGCAATTCCGATTATGTTGGTATTATGGATTGCTGGTTATAGTTACCAAGTTTACGAACAAATGGGTATCCAGGGACCGTCTCACCAGATACATCTACATAATCCCATGAAAATGGAGTCCGTTGCTGTTGTGGAAGATAAAGATCCAGCAGCCATAGTCGAAGATGTAGAACATATTGATGTATCGGCTAAACAATGGGCTTGGGTGTTTCATTATCCAGCCAAGAACGTTACCAGTACAGAATTGCATTTACCCCAGGATAGTCGTGTCCGTCTTAATCTACATTCGGAAGATGTACTTCACGGCTTTTATATACCCGCTTTCCGTCTTAAACAAGACATCATTCCTGGTCATGATCTGGACTTTGAATTTACTCCTATTCGCCCCGGTGCTTATGATTTAACTGATTCCCAATATAGCGGTACATATTTTGCTACTATGCGAGCAAAAGTAATTGTGGAATCACCTAGTCAATATCAGCAGTGGTTAAGCAAAGCTGCAAGTCAAGAACTCACTCCAGCACCTAACCAAGCGGCAGCCGAATACGCTCAAAAACTTGAAAACGGGATTAATAGCGGTTGGAAAACTGTTAAACCCGCTACACCTCCTTTGGTCAATTTCTCTGGTTAACCGTGTAATTTTTCTTGGCTACTGACAACTAATAACTGAAAAATGACTAACATCCCCATTGATATCACTGGTGAATCACATCACCACGAACCTCCCCAAACCTGGAGAACCTACTTCAGTTTTAGTACAGACCATAAGGTTATCGGTATTCAATACCTCGTTACCTCTTTTATTTTCTTCCTGGTTGGTGGTATCTTCGCTATGATTTTGCGTGGAGAACTGATCACCCCAGAAGCTGATTTGATAGACCGCACAGTATACAACGGAATGTTTACCATGCACGGAACAGTGATGCTGTTTCTCTGGACATTCCCCTCCCTTGTTGGTATGGCTAACTACCTTGTTCCCCTGATGATTGGGGCGCGAGATATGGCTTTTCCCCGCCTCAACGCCGTCGCTTTTTGGATGGTGCCGGTGGTGGGTATTCTCCTGATGTCCAGCTTCTTTGTCCCCGGTGGACCGGCTCAATCTGGGTGGTGGGCATATCCCCCCGTTAGTACCCAAAACCCCACGGGAAACCTGATTAACGGTCAAGTTCTCTGGTTATTAGCAGTGGCTATTTCCGGTGTCTCTTCAATTATGGGTGCGGTAAATTTTGTCACTACTATTGTGAAAATGCGATCGCCGGGAATGGGTTATTTTAGAATGCCTCTCTTTGTTTGGGCAGTATTTAGCGCCCAAATTATCCAGTTATTTGGACTCCCAGCTTTGACCGCAGGGGCTGTAATGTTACTCCTTGATATTACAGTAGGAACGGCCTTTTTCGACCCCACCAAAGGCGGAAACCCGGTGATGTTCCAGCATTATTTCTGGTTCTATTCTCACCCCGCAGTTTATGTAATCATTTTGCCTATTTTCGGCATTTTCTCGGAAATATTCCCGGTTTATTCCCGCAAACCTCTATTCGGTTATAAAGTCGTTGCTATTTCCTCCATGTTAATTGCTGTAGTTAGCGGCATTGTTTGGGTACACCATATGTATGTTAGTGGTACTCCTGCTTGGCTACGGTTGTTTTTCATGGTGACAACCATGTTTGTATCTATTCCCACAGGGATTAAGGTATTTGCTTGGGTGGCAACTATTTGGGGTGGTAAAATTCGCCTGACTACACCCATGTTATTTGCTTTGGGTGGTTTGGTAATGTTTGTTTTTGCTGGTATTACAGGAATTATGCTTTCTTCTGTTCCTGTAGATGTTCATGTTAATAATACCTATTTTGTTGTCGGCCATTTCCATTATGTTCTCTATGGAACTGTAACTATGGGAATGTATGCCGCTATCTATCATTGGTTTCCTAAAATGACCGGCAGAATGTTCCACGAAGGTTGGGGTAAAATCCATTTTTGGTTAGCATTTATCGGCACAAATTTGAATTTCTTACCTATGCACCCATTAGGTTTACAAGGAATGTTACGCCGCGCTGCTTCTTATGCACCTGAATTAATTGGTTGGAATATTGTTGCTAGTTTGGGTTCTTTTTTGTTAGGAATGTCTACTCTTCCTTTCATTTTCAATATGTTGATTTCTTGGATAGACGGAGAAAAAGCTCCTGCTAATCCTTGGCGGGCTATTGGTTTGGAATGGACTGTTTCTTCTCCTCCTCCTGTTGAAAATTTTGAGGAAATTCCGGTGATTACTTGCGAACCTTATGGTTATGGTAAGTCTGAGGATTTAATTGCCTCTTCTGAACATGAGTAATGGGTAATATAGCGATTCTATTTGATGTGTAAATTTACTTTTTTAAAACGAACCACAGAGGCACAGAGAGCGCAGAGGAAGAGAGTTATTCACGTCTTTTTTAGGATCGCTATAGTTTTCTCATTACTTTTTTTCTAATTACCAATTTGCTGTTTTTGGAGTTTTTTAACAATGGATGTTTCTGTTTCTCCTGATGATTTAGATCATGTTAGTCATGAGCATGGACATGATGAAGAAGGCAGTAAAATGTTTGGTTTTATTGTTTTTCTGTTATCGGAAAGTGTCATTTTCTTGAGTTTCTTTGCTGGCTATATTATCTACAAAACTTCTGCTGTTAATTGGTTGCCGGCTGGTGTTTCTGGTTTGGAAATCAAAGAACCTAGCATTAATACTGTGGTTTTAGTTGCTAGTAGTTTTGTCATTTATTTTGCAGAAAAAGCTCTGGAAAGACATGATTTAACGAGTTATCGTCTATTGTTGTTTTTAACAATGGCTATGGGTGCTTATTTCCTCTATGGTCAAGCTGTGGAATGGAGTAGTTTGGAGTTTGGTTTTACTTCTGGTACGTTTGGAGGAATGTTTTATCTATTAACTGGTTTTCACGGGTTGCACGTTTTTACGGGTATTCTGTTACAGTTAATTGTCTTATTACGTTCTTTCATTCCTGGTAATTTTGATCATGGTCATTTTGGCATAAATGCCACTTCTTTATTTTGGCACTTTGTTGATGTTATCTGGATTGTTTTGTTTATCCTTATCTACGTTTGGCAGTAGGTATTCTAGTAACAAACAATCAATAAATTATGTGGGGGTTTAGCATTGCTAAACCCTTATCCATGTATTTGTATGATTATTGTACAGAATTGTTTTTCACGAATTTCTAATAAATAGCTATATGTAATACTTTTTTCTCTGCAACTGTTATTGTTTCATTGAAAAGCTTGCTTGATAAATTAAGTTTATCTGTAAATTTTCTAAAAGCGGTATTATAAAAACTGCGAAGAATAAAGGATATAAAAGTATTTGGTGTAATTGGAGAACAAACGGGTATTCTACAATTTTCAAATTGTCCTAAAGTTAAATGACACCTGGGATGTTCTAATTCTTTATAATTCTTTGGATCATAGTCAAATCTAATGGGTACAGGTACTATATTCTTTGCTAGAATGTCCGCATATATTTCGTCTGTTTCGTATAGTTCAGGATCATTCTGAAAATTTTCCAAAAATGGTGATGGTAAAAATGCAAGTCTATGAGAAACTAACTCGGATTTCTCATAAGTATACAAAAGTTGTATTAATGCACCATCAATCATTTTAAAATTATAGTTCTTACCTTTGTCTAATTTATGATATATATCTTTGTAATCAATATTTTTCAGTGCAATTGAGAGATCCTGCATACCAGAATATGCAATTTCATAACTATCTTTACCAATAGGTGTAGATGAGGGAAAATTTTGTTGATCGCATAAACTAATTTCTATTAGCTTTTCGGTAATAGTATTAATTTCTTTGAAAATCTCTTGATGACTAATCATGATTTAGGTAGATAGTTTTTAAATTTCTCTAAGTATTCTCCAGGTAAATCGTCTGTACTGATTTCACCTTTCTCTAAAGATGTAACTAATTCTTTGAAACTTATTTGTCGCTGATTTCTAAGTTCACGCTCTTGAGGACTTCTGTCTCTATTGATAACATTCATTCTCCTACGTTCTTCTTCTGTGGGATAGGTAAATTCAAGAACAAAGTTTCTGCTTTTAACTTCTTCAAATTCTGCGACTAAACCTTTCATGTCTTCACCATAACCCAAGACTCTTAACCAAGCTTTACTTCTTGTCATAGCAGTAAATAAGATATTCCGTTTTTTAGCAAGTTCTGAACCAGAGAAACACTTATGAGCATTAATAAAATATATCATTGCTGCTTCATTTCCTTTAGCTCTGTATATACCTGTAAAAATAATTGCTTCTTCACTAAAAAATTCATCACGTGAATTTGTGACTCCAGCTATCTCAGAATTAATCTTTTTTTGGAACAATAAAGTTCTCGCATTAGCAACAGCCTCTCTAGTTGTCGAGGGGTCAGAATGAATAACCATTATGTCATCATACTTTAATTCATCTTCTTTAAGATTCTTTTCTATTTCATTGACTAACCATTCAGTTTGTTCATGGTTATTATTGAATGGTTTAAATATAACTAAATCTTCAATATCTGAGTGATTTTCTAGGAATAAAGGGCTAGTATTGTTATTTCTACTTAGCTTTACATTTTGTCCATCTTCTAACTGTCCTTCCTCTACTTCATAACCAATATCTCTCCATAGTCCAGCATCATCAAACATCTGGACTAATCCTTGGTTTCTGTATATGCCAAAACCTAATGCGTGTGCAGAAATTAAAATTGGTCTTGAGTTTCTATAGCAGGTTTCTAATATTATGTCTTGTTTTGCTTCTCCTGGTTTATTCTGAAGTTGAACATTGGGATTACCATACTTATCATTTCCAAAGATAATTTGTGGAGATTCCATGTTTTTATTGTTAAGACTTTGTAATTCATCGTAAGCATAAACTAGTCTTTTTGGCTGCCTGAGAATTTTGTAACAAAGTTGCAAAAAATGTTCAGAAAAATCCTGTGCTTCATCAATTAGTATCGCATCATAATACTGTTCAAAGTTGTTGATTTTATCTAATGCTTCTTCGCAAACTATATCAAATTCTTCTCCATAGACACTAGCCATTCTTTGGGCTGTCTTGAAGTCTCTAAATTCTATATTATGCCTTGTACAAATTTCATAATAAATTCCGTCTGTTAATGTTGATGGACTTCCCCAAGCATGGATAATTTTAACTTTTTCCCAATCTGGCTCTTCACTTATCTTTTCAATACAAAAATTGGTAATAAATTTCTTAAACTGATTTTTTAATGAACGAGTATTAAAGGTGACAGCAATATTCCAATCAGGATGCTTGGCGTGTAAATATGCAACTTTAAGGGCTAGAACTATTGTTTTACCTGATCCTGCAAGACCTCTAATTCTCTGTACACCTTCAACAGTTTCAAGTACAGCAGCACTTTGATGATGATCTAAGTTAGCGATTGAATCTTCTAATTTCCGAAGTTTTGCACCTCTAGAATCTTCTAGTTGAACATAGCTACGCGACTTAGTTTTTCTAATGGAAGTTATAGCTTGTATGACTGAATTAAGCTGTTCAAAATATTCACTGTTTTGCCAATGTTGAGAATTTAAATACTCCTTTAATTCCAACTCATTAGTTATAAGATCATAATCCTCTGCAATATTATTTGGTTTATGAGTCAAAGCAGGTGCAAATGTTAGTACACCTATGTGTACCATTAGTTCTCGTTTTTTAAGAAGATTGTGATTATTAAGTAATTTTGCTTTAACTTTAGTGAAACTCTCATCCTGTGCAGCTTCATCTGTTTCTATACTTAGCTGAGTTCCTTCAATAATGTTGAAAATAATCACACCATGCTGTCTGGATACTAAAAGAGCATCAATTTGATAACCACCTTGAGATGTTCCTATTATTGGGTATCCTAGATATAAATTTCCATCAATATCGTCTCTTCTTTCAAAATAATCAGCCAGTCTTCTAGAAGAAACTGGTTTGTTATTTATATCCCCTCGGATAACGTTAACCATAAGACTTTGTTTTCTACAGAGTACACGATACTATTGTATTTTAAATTGGAGTAATCATCATACTATTTTAATAAAATTTTGTATCTAGCAGATTGGTATAAAACTCTTATACTAAGATAAACTTTTACCAATCCAGTTTTTTATTTGCATCTAAGCCCGCTTAAAATTTAATATATTTACATTTGCAATTAGCTAATGACTACACGCTAGGCTTAACATCACGATGTGGTATTTCATCTGCTGTCAAAGTCACAACTTTACCATCTCGCAAAATACTAATTGATTCTCCTAACCTACGATGTCTTTCTATAGCATTCGCAATAGCAAACTTCACACCAGCATCTATTTTTTGATGTAAGTCTGTAACGGGAATATGAGATTTATTATCTTGCTCTAATTTGATTCCAGATTCCGTATTCATAAATTATCACGTCCTGATTTTTATCTAATTTAGCATTTTTAGCTATAATACATCATCTCAATAAATTATCCTCGCACAATGATCAATAATCAATCTATTTGCATTTCCTTATTCACAGGTGCTTATGGCTTAGATTTAGGACTAGAACAAGCCGGATTTCATACTGTTAGTGTAGTTGAAAAAGATAAAGATGCTGTCAAAACAATTGCGCTTAATAGACCTCATCTCCAAGAAAGTGCTATTCCCAGAGAATTAGAAAAAGTTTCTTCGCAAGAATTACTAGAAGAAGGAGGAAGAGTTTTAAATTTAGGTCGTGCTTTACTTCCAGGACAAATAGATTTAGTCACCGGTGGTCCTCCTTGTCAGCCATTTAGCACCGCAGGAAAACGGGGTTCAGTTATGGACCCACGGGGGAGTTTATTTATGGATTTTATTCGCATTGTCAAAGAAGTCCAACCCCGATTTTTCTTAATGGAAAATGTCAGAGGATTACTTTCTGCTTCTTTGCGTCATCGTCCTATTAATCAAAGAGGAAAAGATTACCCAGCTTTAGAACTTGATGAAATGAATGGTGCAGCTTTGAAAGTTGTTTTAGCGGAAATGAAGGAATTAGGATATAACGTAGTTTATAACCTATTAGAAGCCGCAGATTATGGTGTTCCTCAAAATAGATCCCGTGTAGTTTTTATTGGTTCTAGAGATGGTGAAGCTGCTACATTTCCTCTCGCTAAATATAGTAAAGATGGGAAAATTTTACCAAAGTGGAGAACTTTAAAAGATGCGTTAACAGATTTTGTAGATATTGAACCAGAATTTATTAGTTATTCAGAAAATCGGCTCAAGTTTTTAAGATTATTAGCAGCAGGACAAAATTGGAAAAATTTACCAGAAGAATTACAGAAGAAAGCAATGGGAGGTGCATATAATTCTGGTGGGGGAAAAGTCGGTTTTTACAGAAGATTATCTTGGGATAAACCTTCACCAACTATCACAACCAGTCCCCAACAAAAAGCTACAGATATGTGTCACCCTGTAGAACTTCGTCCTTTAACCGTGCGCGAGTCTGCGAAAATTCAAACTTTTCCTGATGATTGGATTTTTCATGGTTCGATAAGTTCTAAATACAAACAAATTGGTAATGCAGTTCCGGTATTGCTTGCTAAAGAACTGGGTGAATATCTGATTTATTTAATGCAGGGAAATCAACCAAAAGGAAAAGAAGTTACTGAACAACTCTCTCTATTTTCTTTAGAGAATTTACTTTGCAAATAACTCAGCAAATTCATGATCATATTCAAGATGAATCATATCCCAAAATTCTTGACCAGCTATGGGAGGAATTTTATAATTGTCATATCCATCACAAGCTATACTAGAATTTAATCCCTTATTTGTGTTTCCTATGGTTGTAAGTGCTTCGACCACCAAAATCACTTGGGAACTATTACCCGAAGACTTCGTTTTAGACGATGAACCTGTGGATAATGTCAATCAACCCAGTCTAGCAGCAGCGCTTACGGAAAGCCTAGAACTGGCTGGTAAACTTCCAGAAACTGCCCTCGCTACTACCAATTACGGCATCTGTGCCACCGTAAATGGTAAATTTGTTATCAAAGCCCCTGACTGGGCTTACGTGCCACAAATTACAGTGTCTAGAGAAGAAATCCAACGCAGTTACACCCCCCATAAACAGGGACAAATTCCTGCGGTGGTCATGGAATTTCTTTCCGATAGCGATGGTAGTGAATATTCTAATAAACACACTTATCCCCCCGGAAAATGGTTTTATTATGAACAAGTTTTACAAGTTCCTAACTACATCATTTTTCAACCAGATATCGGTGAATTAGAAATATTTCATTTGCATGAAAATGGACACTATAAATTACGATCTCCAGATGAAAATAACCGTTACTGGTTAACTGAAATGGAATTATTTATTGGTGTTTGGCCCGGAAAACGCGAAAACCGTCAAGGTTACTGGTTACGTTGGTGGGATCAAAATGGTAATTTGCTACTTTGGGGTTCTGAGTTAGTGCAGCAAGAACGACTTGCTAAGGAGCAAGAACGACTTGCTAAGGAAACTGCCCAACAAGAAGCCAATCAAGAACGACTTGCAAAGGAAACTGCCTTAAAACGCTTGCAAGAGTTAGAAAAACGCCTTCGAGATGCAGGTATTTCCGACTAACTTCCGTTGAGATCCCCGACTTCTTAAAGAAGTCAGGGATCTTTGATCGCTCAACTTGTACAATAGAAAATAGATTGTTGCGAATTGTATAGTTAAGGATTATAGCTGTCATGGCTGCCGCCGTTTTCATCGAAAATCTCAAAAAAAGCTACGGTAATGTGGTCGCAGTCCAGGATGTCTCTTTTCAAGTGCAACCAGGAGAAATATTTGGACTGCTAGGACCAAACGGGGCGGGGAAAACGACCACTCTCCGGGCTTTGTGTACGCTAACAACCCCTGATACTGGCAAAATTGAAGTTTCAGGCATTTCGGTACTAGATCACCCCAAATTAGCCCGTCAAAGGCTGGGTTATGTAGCCCAGGAAGTAGCTTTAGATAAGGTCCTGACTGGCCGGGAGTTACTACAGTTACAAGCCGCCCTTTATCATCTTCCTGGTAAGGTGATCAAACAGCGAATTAACGCTATTCTCGATTTACTGGGTTTACAAGAATACGCAGATAAAAAAACTGGCACTTATTCCGGTGGTTTACGGAAGCGGTTAGATTTGGCTGCGGGTTTACTCCATGCACCCGATGTTTTAGTATTAGATGAACCAACGGTAGGGTTAGATATTGAAAGCCGGGTTGTAGTCTGGGATTTCTTGCGTCAATTGCGGGCTGGGGGAACTACTGTGGTAATTACCAGCCATTATTTGGAAGAAGTTGACGCTTTAGCTGATAGAGTGGCAATTATTGATAGAGGTTTGGTTATTGCTAATGGTACACCTTCTCAGTTAAAAGATCAGGTGGGAGGCGATCGCATCACTTTAAGAATCCGGGAATTTTCACCTCCAGAAGAGGCCGAAACTGCCAAAAACCTCTTAGCAGCTTTACCTTTTGTGCAAGAAATTATCATCAATAGCGCCCAGGGTAACTCCCTAAATTTGGTAGTTACACCGCAAAATGACGTTTTAATCACAATTCAACAGGTATTAAATAATGCCAATTTACCAATTTTTGGTATCGCCCAATCTCGTCCGAGTTTAGATGATGTTTACCTAGCTGCAACTGGGAAAACTCTAATGGATGCGGAATTAGCTGCTGTGGCTAATCGTGATCCTAAAGCCGAGAAAAAGCAGAATATGAGATAGAGGAAATAGTATTATGTAGGGTGCGTGAGGAGTAAATCCATAACGCACCATGATCATATAATAACCCACACCTTACCATCAGAATATGTTTTACAAAATCCCACTACTGCTTACACCTCAACCAGAAGGAGGATTCACTGTAACTTCTCCACTCTTACCAGAATTGATTACTGAAGGGGATTCTATGGATGAGGTTTTAGCTAATGTTCAAGATGCCTTGGAATCTGTTATAGAAATGTATGAAGATTTAGGTAAAGAACTTCCTCAAAATCTACAATCTGTAGATCAAAATTCACCAGCTTTGATAGAAACAATTATATCCGTTTTGTTTTTATATTCCTTTCTTCCTTTGCTACTTTGCGTCTTTGCGTGAGACTTTAAAATAATGTGTGTATTTGGGGAATTATTTGTTAAAATTTCCTCAACTTACGAATAAATCCTGTGACTATCCAAAATACCCGACAATCAAGTAATATACATTACTCTCATGTTATCCATCTCAGTCATCTAATTGATACAGATATACCCAAATGGACTGGTGATCCTCCGGTAGAATTTACCAGTGTTGCAGAACTTGAAAACGATGGTTATTACCTGCGACGCTTTTCTTTAGGAGAACATAGCGCCACTCATATTAATGCCCCCAATAGTTTCTATGTCCATGGTGCAAGTGTTGACAAATACCCAGCAGCATCATTAATATTACCTGCTGTAGTTATTAATATTTGCGAACAAGCGGCAGTCAATTCCGATTATGTTTTGACAATTAGTGACATCCAAACTTGGGAAAATCAATTTGGGGAAATTTACTCAGGTAGTTTAGTGATACTATATACTGGTTGGCAAGAAAAATGGTTAAATCACCAGGCGTTCTTTGGACGGGACACAGCCGGAAAAATGCACTTTCCTGGTTTTAGCTATGACGCTACTGAGTTTTTAATTGAACATAGGCAAATAGCTGGAGTTGGTATTGATACTCACGGTGTAGACTCTGGACAGGATACCAATTTTACTATAAATCGTTTGCTGTTAGAGCGATCGCTAATTGTCTTGGAAAATCTGACGAATTTAGATCAGTTACCACCTGAAGATATTACCTTAATCATTGGTATTCTCAGATTAAGAGGAGGTTCTGGTTCTCCGGCTGCGGTAATGGCATTATTTTGAATTTTTATTTTTTTAAATTATTTTTTTAAATATTTTCTAGGACAACACCGGAAAATGTTTGAGGTTGATTAAATTTGTGACAGGTGAAGAATATCTAAAACTAGATATCTTCACTTTTTTAAACACAGCGGTGGTTATTGCTAAAGATTAGCAATACCGCTGGTTAGTTTTTCAAATACAGCAGTTTTTAACAATATGAGGTACATAAGGAGTTTGATTACCCCGATTTGTACCCCATTTGAATCAAATATCCTGTAAATGAGAATTGCTTAATGGGAGTTTGCTATTATTCCGGTCAAGAGTAGAGACGCGATTTATTGTACTACTACCCTTGCCATTAATTCTAGATTGTGAACTGGAGGCTTGAGACTTGGAATTATAGACTCTAACCAGCAGTTTTAGATTTCACCATTAACCTGCATTTGATGAACTTGATCTGCTAACTCTTGACGCTGTTGAGCGTCTAACTTATCAATTGCCAACATTCCCATAAGAATAACCTCTTTCAAGGTTAAGCGAGTTGAATGTGCCTGTTTTTGCACAATCTCCTTAATGATGGGACTAACACCGATTGCTGTACTAGCTCTAGCCACGGAATAAAATGAAACATCAATAACTTCGCATACATCCTAGCACTTTTCGCGCAGTTATTCTACACCTCTAGAACTGATATGCTTTTGTTTTGATAGATGTTCATATATCTAATCCAGACTATAAGTGGCAAGCAGACCCGATAATTCTGCAAATCTAACTTTTTGACGACGGGTATAACCGTTTTATAGTAAGCATTTCCGCGATTTACTTATTTTGCTATACACAAATATGTTTTCTATACAACACAAAAAAGTTCAACATTTATACTTAAAATTAACAAAGTGTAATTTTAATCTAAATATACATAGATAATATGTCCTGTAACCCTTGTAAATTAAACCTTTTAGCTTTTCTATACTTTTATTATTAGCAAATATTTATACATAAATATAATTTATTAATTTTTATTAAAAATAACTCCACAAACAATTCATAATTGTCATCTATCAAAAGTATGAGATTGTGGTTTTAACTAAAATTTATTTGAAAACAATGATCAAAGATAAACAAACAAAAAGGGAAAAGGATTATCTAGTCAAGATATCCGACTTGTGACTCCTAAAAATACGTATCTTTTAATGCCAATTACTAAGTATAGTTAACAACTAAATTAATCTCAGTATATAATATTCCTATTTATTGGGGAGATGAAACTCTTGTAGTGCGGGCATCTTGCCCGCTAAATATGTATCTCATAACACCGGGAAGTGCTGTATATTGCCTTTTCCCAATTACCAATTACCCATTACCAGCCTCAACCAATATGATAAGTGTTTAAACGGACATGATATAACCTAAGTTACTGGTTGAGGAAAAAGGCACAAACCAAGGGAAATAGGTAAATATTTTTACAAATTACCAGCCTAAGTTGACATAACTAGGAGGTCTGGGTGTGAGAATTATGACTATATAATTCCCATTACCCGTAAATTAACTTCTCAAATTGACACCAAATTTCTCTACCAAAGCAGAACGCACTTGATTATGAACTGGTTCAATTTCATTTTCTGTGAGGGTGCGATCGCTGGCACGATATACTAAACGAAAGGCTAAACTGCGTTGTCCTGCGGGTACATTTTCACCGCGATATTCATCAAACAATTCCACAGAGCTTAATAACCCTTTCCCTGCTTTATTAATGACTTTTTCTAGTTCGCAAACCGTCACTTTCATTGGTGCGAAAAACGCCAAATCTCTATCACTTGCTGGATAGGTAGAATAGGAACTGAATTTGGGAATCAATAAATCATCATGATCCCAAGCATCTAACAAAGTATCTAAATCTAATTGAAACACATAAACGGCTTCTGGTAAATCCTTTTCGCGGCGTAATTGGGGGTGAATTTGTCCAAATGTTCCCAGACGATTACCTTTTATCCACAATGAAGCTGTGCGTCCGGGGTGTAAACGAGAATCTCGATTTTCTGGTTGAAATTCTACCACTAATTTGAGTTGTTTAAAGACACTTTCTAAAATACCTTTAGCTTCAAACCAAGTAATGGCTTTTTCCTTACCACCCCGTGACCATTTACCGCTAGTTATATCACCACCGATAATTCCGGCCAGCATTTCTGCTTCTTGTAAACCCTCTTCTTCACGCCAGAAAACCCTCCCAATTTCAAAACCATTTAACGCCCCATTTCCCTGTTCTAAATTGTATTGAAAAGCGGTAATTAAACCAGAGATTAAATCAGTGCGTAAAGCCGAATATTCCGCAAATAAAGGATTACTTAAAACAATCTGTTTATCTTCCCCTGGTTTCACCAAAGAATATTGCATTAATTCCGTCAAACCTTCAGCCCGTAAATAACCGCGTAACCTGCGAATTAATTCTTGATCTAAAGATAGATAACCAGCTTGAGATTTTTCTGGTAAGGTATCGCAGAATTTATCATAACCATATAACCGGGCAATTTCTTCAATTAAATCAATTTCTCGTTCTAAATCTCGATAACGATAGGGAGGTACAGTGACATTCCAAGTATTTTCCTCAGTTTTGACTAATTCACATCCTAAAGCAGTGAGAATTTTTTCTACATCTTCTGGTTGTAATTCTCCTGTTTCTTGTCCTAATTCAATTGGACCTAATACTTGATTAATTTTATCTAAACGCAGATGAATAGAATGAGACCAGGTAGAAATATCTGGACGATAATCAGAAATTTGTTGTTGAACAATTACCCCGGCTGCTAATTCTTGAATTAAAGATAAAGCCCGGTGACAAGCTATTTCTAATTCAGCCCGATTTACGCCTCTTTCGTATCTTCCAGAGGCTTCACTTCTTAACCCCAAACTGCGAGAAGAACGACGAATAACTACAGAATCAAATAACGCTGCTTCTAAAACTAAACTTTGTGTACCTTCATGAACTTCCGTTGCTTCACCACCCATAACACCTGCTAAAGCCACTGGGTGATTATTAGCAGTAATTAATAAATTTTGGGGTGATAAATTGCGATTATTTCCATCTAAAGTTTTTAAAGTTTCTCCCGTTTGTGCAAACCGCACTCCCATTATTAATTGTTCCTCTCCAGAAAGAGATTCTAAACGATTTTTGTCGAAAGCGTGAAGAGGTTGTCCTCTTTCTAATAAAACGTAATTAGTGATATCAACCACATTATTAATTGGTCTCACTCCCGCAGACCGTAAACGCTGTTGTAACCACTCAGGAGAGGGCGCAATTTTGATGTTTTCAACAACCGTACCAATATAAGCAGGACAAGCTTGGGTTTCGGAGATTTTCAAAGTCAGGTTTTTTGCGGTTTGAGTATTTTCTACTTTCGCAATTTCGGGAATTGATAATTTTCCTCCAGTTAAAGCTGCTACTTCCCGCGCAATACCGACCATAGATAAAGCGTCAGCACGGTTAGCGGTAGCAGTGACATCTAAAATCACATCTTCCAAACCCAACAGGGGACGCACGTCACTACCTAAAACCAGATTTTCTTCATTAAAGATATGAATACCGTCAATATCCGTGGGTAAACCCAACTCTTTCAAAGAACATATCATCCCATTAGAGGGAACACCGCGCAGTTTTGCGGGTTTAATTTTTAAATCAATGTTAGGTAAATAAGTTCCTGTAGTGGCCACGGGGACATAGATATTTGCGCGGACGTTCCCAGCACCACAAACGATATTCACAGTTTCCGCAGCACCAATATCTACTGTACAAACACTTAACTTATCTGCGTTAGGGTGTGGTTGACGTTCCAGGACTTTTCCCACAACTACCCCTGCGGCCCAAGTGCGACGATCTTCTATATCTTCTACTTCAAAACCGGCCATTGTCAAGGTTTCCGCCAGTTCTTCTGGAGTCAGTTTAATTTCTACGAGTTCTTGTAACCAGTTGAGAGAAATACGCATGGAGTCTGCTTGTTGAGATTAATCTTTTGCTCTAATTTTATATTAAGATTTAGGCAAAATATCTAGAGAAACCTTCCTTCCTTCCTGTTCTTCGCTTCTTCGTGGTTCATTCCTTCCCAACTTCCTGTACAAACCCCGGTTATATTGTAACAAATCCCAAGGGAGGTACAACAAACCAGAAGTTCAACACAAATGAAAAACCCCAACCTATATGTTGACGACAACCTCAAAACTAACAATTTTCCCAGGTTGAATATTCACAGCCCCTTGACATATTTCCTCAGACTTGATATACTGTTCTAGTAAGTCCAATGGTTGACCTAAAGTAAGAAAGTCACTTCGCAAAAATAACTCGGCTGTTTTTCCATGACATTCATAACAGCGAAGAATGTATTTTTCAGGATGATCTTCACTGGGTTTAAGTGCCATAATAACTAAATTATCCGCTGATAAGTCTAAAAAACTTTGACTTTGATAAGCATTTTTGTTGAATTTCCGCTTTGGCGGATTTACTAATATTTCCAAAGGTACATTTAATTCATAACCATGTTTAACTGTATTTCCTTCTTCCCAACTCCCTAGATGAGAATACAAGCCATAAGTAAATTGATGTATACCTATATCAGCTTGATTATCTGGCCATTGGGAACTTCTCAGCAGAGTTAACCGCAGTTGATTCGGTTGAGCATCGTAACCATATTTACAATCATTAAGAAGACTAACTCCGTATTTTCCTGTTTGCGTATCTGCGGTTATATCTGACCACCGTAAAGCGGGTACTTCCCATTTTGCTTTATCTGCGGGGGTTTGGGGATTTGTGGGACGACGGATAACACCGCAGGGGATTTCATAAGTGACAAATTCCGCTGCGAAATTGAGGGGGAAAGCTGTTTTTACTAATACCTGATTTTCCAGCCAATTTACAGTATTAGCTATTTTCAAAAGTGGTGAACCAAGCTGTAAAATGTAATCTTGACAAAATTCCGATTTTCCCAGTTGACGCACTACCCGCAAGCGTTGTTGAATTTCTCCATATTCTTGCCACTGAATTGATTTTAATTTTGTTGGCGGTAGAGGTTTTGTGTTATAATCGGGGTCAATATTCCAAGCGTCCCAATATTGGCCGCTGTCGCTAAAAGCTTGGAGTTGGTTTCCCGCACCGTTTAAAATTTCTCGTTGTTGGGTTTTATCAAAGACACTATCCAAGTCTCCAGTTTCTGGGTTAACCTGGATTTGTAGATATTCATTTTCTAAAATCCAATTTTTCGGAAATATTTGGGGTTGTGTGGGGGAAGATGGAGACAGCCAGAAAATGCTATAACCTAGAGATGGGACTGTTGGGAGAAATAATAAAGTTGAATTTTCGCAAGGTTGGGAAGAAATTTCTTTTCCTTGAATATCGAAAATTCCATAATTCTCTCCAGAATTTTCATATTCTTCTTGGTCTGCTATGATGATTTTCGATAAGTCAACGCTGACAACTTCCCGACGTTCCCAGTTGAGAGAGTTGAAAATGATGATGGGGATGGCATTATGATCAGGTGGTTGTGGTAAACTAATTTGGGATGCTATATCTATTAATGACTCTACTAAAATATTTTTCCCGACTTTTTCCACTGCTTCCCATGCTGGTAAAGCGTCTTGGTAAACTTGAGTAATGGAAGAACCAGGTAAAATATCGTGAAACTGATTAAATAAAACTTTTTTCCAAGCTGTTTCTATTTCTGTGTGGGGGAATTTTGTACCGCAGAGGATATTTGCTAAAGTTGCGAACAACTCAGCACTATATAATAGATGTTCAGATTTGCGATTCCAGCGTTTTTGGTCTCCGTGGGTAGTATAACATCCCCGGTGAAATTCTAAATAAAGTTCGTTTTCCCAGGTTGGTAAATTTTGACTTTGAGATTTTATCTTTTGGAGATATTTTTGAGAAGTTGTAAATTTCAACTTAGGGAAAATTGGAGAATGTTCCCAACGTCTCGCAACTTCTAACATATCACGAGTTGGACCTCCACCATGATCACCAACACCAGGAAGCCAAAGACTAGTTTGTAAACCTGTTTGGGTTTTCCACTCACAAGCATACTTAACCATCTTAACAGGTTCAACGGTTTCGCCCATGGGTGGGGACATAAAACTTAATATTTGACTACCATCAGGCGATCGCCACCAAAATAAGTCATAATTAAATTTAGTTGTATCATTCCAGCGAAGTTTTTGAGTAACAAAGAACTCAATTCCCGCATTTGCGAGAAATTGGGGTAAGGTCGCACAAAAACCGAAAGTGTCAAGAACCCAAACCACAGGGGATATTTTTCCAAACTTGTGGAAAAAATACCGCTGGCCATATAATAACTGACGAACTATAGACTCCCCAGCAATTAAATTCAAATCTGGTTCTACCCAAAAACCTCCCAAAATTTCCCATTTTCCCTTTTCAACTTGATTTTGAATTTCTCGAAATAGGTCGGGACGATTTTCTTCTACCCAAGCGTACAAGGCTGGTGTAGTATGACAGAAAATCAATTCGGGAAAATCCTGTTGAAGTTTTAAAACTGACTCAAAGGTATTTTGTGCTGCTTTCCAAGTTTCCGCGACCACCCATAACCATGCTAAATCTAAATGTGCATGACCCAATAAATGAATTTCCGGTTTTTGTTCACAGATAAAATCAGATAAACCCAAATAAGTTTGTCGTAAATTCAGTAAATAGGTTTTCCAGTCTTGGTTTTCGGTGTTTTTGAGATTTGTAACTCTTTCAACTGCTGCTGATAAAGCTGGTAATTTTTCGGGTGCGAAGTTTTCTAGAAGAATTTCCACAATGGCTAATTCATCAGCGATAAAACCAGCATCATCATGATTATAGATCATTGTTTCATAAATTGCCAGCGATCGCATCAAAGCCCCATCACAATGTCCCGGACTAACTAACCGCAAAATTATGGTAAAATTTTCTCCAGGACTTACTTGAGGACTAATTAAAACTCGTGGTGAAGCATCAAATAAGTCTCCAGTTAATACTAACTTACCATTAACGTATACTTCTACATTTTCAGCCCACCAAACCAAAGCCAAGCGCAAAGACAGACCGCTTAAAGGAAAATCCTGTAAACTGTGGGGAATAGAGAAATTTTGTCCTAACCATAATACCTGTTTTCCGCCTTTCCAGGAAATATGGCCTTTTTCATTAACTTCAACTGGTTGCCAATCAATTATACTAAATGGGATAAAATCAGTAACTACTGCGTCAGTTTCCTGATATTTCCAGGTTGACTGGATATCAACCTGACAACAAGCACGTAAATTTTCAATAGCCGTGGATATAGATTTGGTATTTAATGATGGTAAAGGAAGAGTCATATTTCCAGTAAAATAATCCAGTAAAATAATTCAGTAAAATAATCAGGTTGATAATTAAGAATTTTTGATTCTCGAATTAAGATCATCCAAGGTTACAACTTCAACATTATCATTATGTCTTCCGGTTCTTCAAATCGCTATCAAAGTAAACTGTTTAATTTTGTCTACCAGCAGACTCAACGGTTGACCCAAACATGGGAAAACATTTTCAAAAATCTACAAGTTGCGACTCAGGTGGGGTATGGTTCTCTACTTTATCCACTTTACCAGTTATTGCCACAAAAAGAATGGTCGGAAAAAAAAATACAGCCGATAATTCCTCCAGAAACGGACGCAGCAATTCAACATATATTAGATATAGTTAAAAATCTTCCTGCTGAGGGTGGTAATTTAGAGATTTCCCAAAAAACAAATCCTTTAACTCCTTTAACTTTTATAGGATCTTTGTGGGGGAGATTTTTTCCTAAACAAAGTTCCTCAAGGTCGGAAAACACTCTTCAAAAGCATATACCCAAAGTCCAGGGAATTGCGACGGAATTAAAAACTGGGAATTTGGTGTTAGTTGGTACTGATAATCGCATTTTTGATATTTTCACAACCCAGGAAAACTCCCAATTAAAGGATAGAATTAATAGAGAATTGATTCATTATGAGTATCCTGCTTCGCAAAAACAAATATTACCAAAAATTGATTTACTCCTAAATAAACTAACTGATAAAAAACCAAGTCAAGTTTTTGGGTTTCTAGATAAATTAGTTGCTAATTTGGAAATTACAGCTTTAGTCTCCATAGGAAAAAGTGGTCAAAAAATTCTTGATAACTTAGTAGTTAACAATGATGATTCAAAAACCGAAAAAGCGGATATTGCTAATTTAATTACCGCAGCGATAAATTACTTCTTAGGAGGAAGAAATATTTATCAAATTCAATCAAATGCTGCTGCTGAAAAAGCAGAAATTAAATCAGACCTTCAAAACAGTTTACCGCTAAATCATGGAGATACTTGGTTGACATGGGATGATCTATTTGGTAATCTCAGTACCAATATATCCGATCATAGTGGTTTTAATCCCCTAAAGCCAGCAAATTCGAGATTATTGAATAACTGGGAGAAAATCGCCCAAAAAGCACCTGAATCTGAAAATCAGGAATGGGAGGAAAAAGACAGTCAAACCAACCAAGGATTTAATTTTAAGCCCGACTGGATTGATATTTCTGCGACCTCTTTAGGCTACGAAAAACACCCATTAGAACAAATTTTACACTGGTTAGATCAGTTAATATCATGGATAGAACAGATACTAACAAACACGGTTTATTTTTTCCGAGGTTTATTATTAGGCAGATAAATAAATAGGATAGAATTAAAATTCTACAATAACTGGTGTATGATCACTAGGTTGATTTAACTTTCGTGGTTCAACATCAATAATACAACTTTGAGCGCGTTCATACAAATCCGGGGTCAGATAATGATGATCTATACGCCAACCCAGGTTTCGTTTAAATGCAGCAGTGCGATAATCCCACCAAGTATAGTTTTCTCCTTTATGATTAAATTTACGAAAAGCATCTGCGAAACCTAAACTAAGAATATCTCGTAAAGCTTGACGTTCCGGTACAGAAGCCATAATGTGATTATCTATCTTCACTTTATCATTAATATCTATATTTTCCAAAGCAATATTAAAATCACCACAGATAGAAATAGGAGAACTTGTTAATAATAATACCTGTAAATATTCCTTGAGTAATTTCAACCAACCCAACTTATACTCATACTTTTCGCTACCTATAGATGAACCATTAGGAACATAAAGATTAACAATTCTGATTCCTGAAAATACACCTGTAATTACTCTTTTTTGTGTGTCCCATTCCGAATCCACATTTGGTAAAATAGCCGTAAAACCCGTACTAACATCTGTTAAAGATTGACGACTAATCAAAGCTACTCCATTATAAGACTTTTGTCCTGATATATATAAATAATAACCTAATTTTTCAAAATCGAGACGGGGAAAATCCTGATCTATAACCTTAGTTTCTTGTAAACATAAAACATCAACCGGATTTTCGCTTAACCAATTGATCACCTGTTCCAACCGTGTTCGTACAGAATTAACATTCCAAGTAGCAATTTTCATGATTTAGTCATCAAAGTAAATGCAAAATAAAAGTCAGGTGTAAAGTAATTGTCCCATAAAAATTTAGCTATTGATGATATTGGTCATAGATGAACCAAATTCATATTTGTAATATGATCCCCGCGATAGATGAACAAAGTCTATACTAACTTGTAGGTTAATAATGTTTTCATAAATTTTTCATTTTGATAAATATCTTTTTGGGAAAAACCATAAAATACCGTTAATTTAGCATTTGTTGATAGTTTTCACCGCTAAATTCTCTCAGTTCTCTGAATATCTGACCTTATTCTAGGTCAGATAAATACATACCTCAACCATAATACTACTGACTTATCGTAATTTTTGCCAAGGAGGATTTAGCATGAGTATTATAGTTAACACCTGTCCCTGTTGTGGTGGTTCAGTTTTGCGTCATGTTCGTTACCATGGAGTTTATTGGTTTTGTCTTTCCTGTAGACAAGAAGTACCAGTCTTGAATATAAATATTGTATCTGATACAATATCACATTTAGAACCCCATAATCAAGAGATTTTACCTCAAAGTGCGTTGAGTTCTTAAATTTTTCTTTTTCTTTTCTCCCAATTTGTCCCAACTTCTATTTTAGGGATTAACCACCTTGTTAGCAGCATTACTCTACGGACAGGAAGATTTACGTCTAGAACACGTTCCCGAACCCACTCCCGCAGCAGGGGAGGTAGTAATTCAAGTCGAAGCGGCCACCACCTGCGGTACAGATTTAAAAGTATGGCGACGCGGTGGCCATGCTAAAATGTTAACACCTCCAACCTTGTTTGGTCATGAAGGGGCGGGGCGCATCGTGGCTATCGGCACTGGAGTAACTAATTGGCGGGTGGGAGATCGCGTAGTAGCAAATAATTCAGCCCCCTGCATGAAATGTTTCTTTTGTCAACGTCGAGAGTATTCTTTATGCCCCAATTTAACTTGGAACAACGGTACATTTGCGGAGTACATAAAAATCCCCGCCCCCATTGTCCAGCATAATCTATTACAAATACCCGACCAATTACCTTCCGTATTAGCCGCCATGACCGAACCGCTGGCCTGTGTATTGCATGGTATCAGCCGTTCCCAGGTCAAACCCCATGACCGAGTAGTGGTTTTAGGTGATGGTGCAATTGGGTTAATGTTTGTAGCCGTTCTATCGGAATATACTGAGGTAATGCTGTGGGGCGGTAATAATAAACGCCTAGAAATCGGTAAAAAGTTAGGTGCAGCCCGGACTTTTAATTATCATCAAGTCACAGATATTCCTAACACAGTCAGGGAATTAACGGAGGGCTGGGGTGCAGATGTGGTTATAGAAGCCACTGGTATACCCAGTGTTTGGGAAAAAGCGATCGCTTGCGCCCGTCCTGGTGCAACTGTGAATCTATTTGGCGGCTGTCCTAAAGATACTACAATTACCCTGAATACGGAACAACTCCATTATAGTGAAATTACAATCAAAGGAGTATTTCATAACACTCCAGAGTATGTAAAATCCGCCTTATCACTCATTGCTAGTGGGACAATTTCCTTTGACTTACTAATTAGTGAACAAAGACCTTTACAGGATTTAGAACAGGTATTTATGGATATGAAAGCGCGGAAAGTGATTAAGGTAGCAATGTATAACTAAAAAAAGTTAAAACATCCTGATTAAAATAGTGTTTCCGATTGACACTGTGTAAAAACAGGAAGTATCACCCTGACGTTATCAGTATCATACCCGGTCGCTTATGTCACTTATAGGACGACGATATAGTTGATCATGGTATTATCTTTTTCCAATTACCAATTACCCATTACCAGCTTCAACAGATATGACAAGCGTTCAACCGGACATGATATCAAATAAACCTGTTAGCATAATTACATCTTCATAAACACTGTTGACAATTTGCTCTCTATTTGAAGATAAACTTTTTTTTCCAAATTGGCGACAAGTTCGATCTATCTTTGCTAAATCCTTACCATTTTACGACCTTTATTTAAAGATTGCTATAAGTTAGTAGTAAAATGTATTTATATATACTTTTTTTTTCTAACAGTTAAAAAACAATCTACATATAGATTCTGAATGCAGATTAATCATCTGTAGCTATAGAAGTTACCAAGGTTGAAGCGATAAATAGACCTAGTTTCAGCCATCCTTCTCCGTAGTTTTTAGTCATTTTTTACCCGTGTAGTTGACAAAAAAACAGAGTTATTGAATAACTAATCTTGTGGATTAAATGGTCATGTAAATCACAGAGACAGTCAAGACAAAAACACATCTTATACCAACCATTATCTTAGATAATGACTAGTAACTACCTGGTTTATTGCTTATGAAAACTCAATACGTCATTCGTCACTTGGTCGAAAAAGCTCTACATATCAGAAAATTAACTCCAGAAATAGAAAATGAGATTAACTCAGAACTAACAAAACTGGGTCATATATCTGATGTTGACTATGAGGCTTTAGAATTGCTGATGGCAGAAATGGACGCTGGTAGAGTACAGTTAGTTCCTAGCTGGGGATAGTCCAAGGAGTCCATTTGTTAGTCAAAGTATGGGAAAATAAAAGAGAATTTTTTTGACCATAGGCCAAGCTGCTTTGTTTGTGTTATAATGCCAAAGTGTTAAGCTAATGCTCAACAGTAACTATATTCTAGTAAATCAACGATCAAAGAGCAAAAAATCGTGTCAGTCGAAACTATTGAGAAGCGTTCTACATCCCGCCGGCTTGCGCCTCGATATCGCGTTTTGCTTCATAATGATGATTACAATTCGATGGAGTATGTAGTTAAAGTGCTAATGACTACCGTTACTAGCATCAGCCAACCCCAGGCTGTTAGTATCATGATGGAAGCTCACCATAACGGGTTAGCTTTGGTGATTAGTTGCGCTCAAGAACACGCGGAATTTTATTGTGAAACACTCACAAACCATGGTTTAATTAGTACAATTGAACCAGATGAATAATCATTGGTCATTGGTCAATAGCCTATAGTTTTGACTAATGATAATTGACTAATGTATGAAAATTAATCTCACTCAGCTTACCCAATACCCGGTTTATGTGAGGCTAGTTTGCTTTATACTAGCCTTACTATTGTTGTGGCTACCCCTAGCTATACCAATTTATTGGTTAGTTCCAGATTCTAACTTAGAAAGTATCTTGACAATAGTGATATTATATGTTGAGTTTATTTTGTTGCTCAATATCTGGGGGAAAAAAGTCTATCAACAGCCAGGAATATTCCGCCGTTATGGGTTAGAATTTACACGGTTTAATGGTATAGAACTATTCCAAGGGTTGACCATAGGATTAATTAGTGTTTTAGTGTTATTTGGTTTAGAAGCTGTGCTAGGTTGGTTAGTATGGCAACAGCCCAAAGCATTTTTAGGGAAAATAATATTAGAGGGTTTATTAGTTGGTTTTGGTGTAGGTTTTGCAGAAGAATTATTATTTCGGGGTTGGTTACTAGATGAATTACAAAGAGATTATAAATTAAATACTGCTCTTTGGATAGATGCAATTTTATTTGCTGTTACCCATTTCATTAAACCCTTAGAGGCAATTATTCATACTTTACCACAGTTTCCGGCCTTAGTGCTGTTAGGTTTAACCCAGGTGTGGGGAAAACGTTGGAAACGGGGGCGTTTAGGCTTACCTATAGGTTTACATGGTGGACTAGTTTGGGGCTATTATATCATTAATGTTGGACAATTAACCCAATATTCGGGACAAGTTCCTGATTGGGTAACTGGTGTGAATAATAATCCTTTACAGGGAGTTATGGGAATATTATTCATGGCTGGACTAGCTTGGTGGACAGGTGTTCAGCAGTTAAAAAGGTAGTTAACTGTAAATCTCAGCAGATATCCTAAAATCATATTACTACAGAAAGCTACACATCAAAATATAGTTTTCTGGATTTTGAACCAATCAAAAAGCATGAGCAATATTTAGGTAAAAGAGTTAAAAGAGGTTTATTTAAATCCCAGTCTGATAAACATTATTCAGCAGACTTAAACCCACATTCCGCACCCACAACTGTCACATTGATAAATTTTCGTGGGTAGGTTGGAGTAGTAGTAAAATCTTACCAAGTATATTATAAAGAGTTAGAGTTGCCTAAATGAAACCAACCTACGTTTGCTACAGTTAGTTATGCTGTAACCATTTCCGGTACTAAATTAGGGGATGTTGGTTCAAAATGTAAAACCATAATTTGATCTGAATTTAAAGCAACAAATTCGTAAGCTTGTCCGTTACTATCACTAAATTCTACTTCAAATACAGTACCATCTGCTAATAATTCCACTATTGTACCAACCTGACCACGCAGTAAGTTGTATTCAGGTAAGTCAACTGTTAATGCTACTACGTCTAGTAATTTGGGCGTAATTTTAGTCATTTTTGATTACCTCATTATATTACAATTTAATATAGCAACTCGTTAATCTTGGAAAATCAGAACCAGGCTCTATAATCCAACAACTACGAATGTTTGCACTTTTATTTTCTCGTATTAAAGTAAAATCTACATAGTAACGTTGTCCATGTTGATCACTTTTATTTAGGCACGCTTCTTGAATTTTAACTTGTTCCAAAATAATCTGGCGCAATTATTCAGCATTTTCAGCAGTCATACCTAAAATTGATGAAAATAGACGAGCTTTATCCTTTCCTGTAGAATGATTTGGATTAAGAGAGTAGTCACGCAATTTACGAATGTCAACAACTGCATTTTCAGCATTGGGAAGGAGATTTGAGTTTAGTCTGATAATATCTTCCTCCAAACAGTTAAAACTTTTCCCTGTTCCCTGTCCCCGTGGCGTAGCACCTGCCCTCCTAGACAACTTATTCAGCAAGCCCTAGTTAAGGTAAATACTTTTGTACCACCGTCCAACCACTCAGAGATACCCAAATAAAGCCGGGTAATAATAACAAATTACAACCAAGATGTAAAGGTCTAGCCCAAGACTTACCCGTACTAATTTGGGTAGCGCTAAAAGCAGATACTAAAACTAATATCACCACTATTAACCCAGCCCCTAAATGTGGAGAATGTCCTAAAGAACCAAAATGTCCCAAAGTACCCACAATACCAACTGCTAACAGGAGTAAGACTAGACTAACCATAGTCATGCCGATGATATAATGGAGCAATAGCATTTGACCACGATGCCAAGGTAATATAATTCCCAGGGGGACTTTGAGAGTAGTTTTAGCCAGTAACATCCAAATACCAGTTATTGCTAAAAACAAGTATGCCATTAAGGATAACCCCATTGACCAAGCGGCTATTTTCCATAACCATAAAAAAGAAGGTAGGTGCATAAAAGAACAGTTCAGTTAAGGAAAGTTACTTGGTTTAAAAACGGTTAACCCATAATAGGCTATACAGTTAACAAAGGTGAACGAATTAGGTTGAAATCAGGTTTAAAACCTGATACTAACTGATTTTGCTAACTGCTGAAGATATTTAATAATTTAACCTAAACAGGTAACTCCTGAGCATTACGGACGTTTTGCAAAATTAACCCAGAAGTAGTCCGTTTAATTAAACCGGTCAAAACATTACCAGGACCAATTTCCACAACCTTCTCAACACCATTTTCTGGGAATTGCAAACAAATTTCTCGCCAGCGCACAGGTCCTGTCATTTGTTGAGAAAGACGGTCTTTCAAAGTTTTTGCCTCTGTGGCTGGAATTGGGTCAACATTAGATAAAACTGGGACCGTTGCTGACTGAAAAATCACTGAGTCTAAAACTTCTTGAAATTCCGTGGCTGCTGCTTTCATTAAATGGGAATGAAATGCTCCTGAAACCTTTAAGGGAATAGCCTTTTTGCTTGTGACTTGAGAGGTGACGGCTTGTACAGCTTCAGGTGTGCCAGAAATTACAACTTGAGCAGGACTGTTATCATTGGCCAAAACTACATTAGGTGTCTCCTTAATAACTTTTTCCAACTCTTCTCTATCAAAGTTGATCAGTGCGGTCATCATCCCGCCAGCAGCACTTTCCATGAGTTCTGCCCGCCGTTTTACTAAGTATAAACCAGCAGACCATTCAAAAACACCTGCAACATAAAGGGCGATATATTCCCCTAAACTGTGACCTGCAACTAAGTCTGGTTGCTGTCCTCTTTCTCGCAATATATCAGCAATTATACTTTCGATGACATATAAACTCGGCTGGGTATAAATTGTCCGTGATAAGGTGTCAATGTCGCTTTGACACATATCTATCACAGACCAGCCTAAAATTGCCTCAGCTTGAATAAATTTTTCTTTGGCAGATGGTAGATTTAATAGGTCTACTCCCATGGATAATGCTTGAGAACCTTGTCCAGGAAACACCCATGCAGTTTTAGTCATTTGTTATTAATCAGTTGTCAGTGGTCAGTTGTCAGTTGTTAATTGTCAGTGGTCAGTTGTCCGTTGTTAATGGTCAATTATTTATCTTCCCCATTGGAAAATGGCCGCACCCCAGGAAAGTCCAGCCCCAAAACCAGAGGTAGCAATGATATCATTGGTTTTGATTTTTCCCTCTCGCACCGCTTCATCTAAAGCTAGGGGAATAGAGGCAGCAGAGGTGTTACCATAGTTAGCAACATTGCTGATAACTTTATGTTCAGGAATATTCAAGCGTTCAGCAACGGAATTAATAATTCTTTGATTTGCTTGATGTAATATTAGCCAGTCTATATTTTCCACTCTCAGGTTAGCTACAAATAAGGCTTTATCTATCACTTCGGGAACTTTTTGGACAGCAAAGCGGTAAACTTCTTTTCCATTCATGGTCATGGGCTGATATTTGCCCGTAGATACATGAATATCCGGTGTCAGTTCTACACTAGAGCCATCATAGGACAGATTCAGATATTGGTTTTGAGAACCGTCGCTTTTCAGCGAAAATCCTAATAAGCGATCGCTTTTATTCGCTTGTAATACCACTGCTCCAGCCCCATCACCAAACAATACACAACTGCGTCTATCTTGCCAATCTACCCAGCGAGAGAGGATATCTGCCCCAATTAAGAGTATATTCTGATAAACACCTGTTCTAATGTATTGTGCCGCCGTTACCAAACCGAAGACAAAACCGGAACAAGCGGCGGTTAAGTCAAAGGCCACTGCTTTGACAGCACCTAATTCACTTTGAACACGGCAAGCACCGCCAAAGAGGTCATCAGGGGTAGATGTGGCCAGCAAAATTAAGTCTATGTCCGCTGGTTTAATTCCAGCAGATGCAATAGCCTGTTGACCCGCAGCGGTGGCTAATAATGTCAGTGAATCAGGGTGTAATGCTAACCGTCGCTGACTGATACCTGTTCTGGAAGTAATCCACTCATCTGATGTTTCCACCAATTGAGTTAATTGTTGGTTATGTAAAACCGTTTCTGGGACTGCTGAACCACTTCCTGTAATTGCTATGCCGCTGGCTAAAAAATTTTGCACTTCTTAATATCCTCAATTGTCAATTGTCAGTGATTAATTGTCAATTGTCTTGTTTGTAAGCATTAATAACGAGTACCAATGACAATTCCAATTTGAGTTCTCAGACTAGGGATTTTCATCCCTAATCTAAAATTGGATGACAATTGACAAATAGCTGTTAGCGATAATTTCCATAGTTGAGAAATACCAACTAACTACTTTCATTTTGGAGAATTTGATATTGGGATTGGAGTCTTGTTAACACCTGATTATCTACAGCTTCCTTAGCCATGCGAATGGCGCTAAAAATAGATGGTGCTTGGGAACTACCATGACCAATAAAACAAATACCGCTGACACCTAAAAGCAAAGCCCCTCCATGTTCAGCGTGATCCATGCGCTGTTTAACGCGCTTGAGGTTGGGTTTTAAAATCGCTGTCCCGATTTGACCATGTAGCCCTTGGGGTAATTCTTCTCGCAGAATTTGCAGAATTACACCTCCGACTGCTTCGGCAAATTTTAGTAAAATATTACCCACAAAGCCGTCACAGACAATCACATCAAATTCACCAGATAATACATCGCGTCCTTCTGCATTACCAGTAAAATTAATTTGAGTATTTTCCCTTAACAATTGGTGGGTGCGAAAAACCACCTCATTACCCTTGGTATCTTCTTCGCCAATATTCAATAAACCTATTTTCGGGTTTTCTGTTCCCAAAACATACTGACTGTAAATTGAACCCATGACTGCAAACTGTTCTAAAAATTTAGGGCGACAGTCTACATTCGCACCGACATCCAGTATCATTACTGGTTTACCGGCTTTGATGGTGGGGAATACTGTAGCAATAGCCGGACGGTCAATTCCCGGTAATCTTCCTAACCGCAGCAAAGCCGAGGCCATGGCCGCCCCAGAGTGTCCCGCAGAAAATACCGCATCTGCCCGTTTATTTTTAACTAAATCCATCGCTATATTAATTGAAGATTCTCGCTTACGCCTAACTGCGTTGAGAGGCTCTTCATCCATAGCGATCGCTTCCTTAGCAGGAACAATCTCCAAGTCCGCCAGATTAGTTTTTGGCGGTATTACCGCCTCAATTCGTTGGGGATCTCCAACCAATAATATTTTAACACCCAATTCCTCTCGCGCCCGCAGTGCGCCAGCGACGATTTCATCGGGTGCATGATCTCCCCCCATTGCGTCAATTGCGATTCTTACACCAGTCGATCCCATTGCTCAGAGCTTATAGAAACCTTACAAATTTTATCAGATTGTCATACTTAAAAATTGAAAATTCTCAAAAAAGCCATCAGAAATTATCGGGAAGTAGGTTCAAAACCCTAGAATCAAAATCTAGATAGCATCAAAGCACGGTAAGCACACAACAACTACTACTGGTACAATCCGCTTTTAGGTATCTGCTAGTTAGGGAAAATGTCTGATAGCCCAGGATGTCCATGATTAAAGGATTTACAGAATTACAACAGAAAATTACTCACCAATGAAATGACCCATTACCCATTACCCATTACCCATTACCCATTACCCATTACCCATTACCAGCCCCAACTAGATAACTAGTAACTTGAGTTATTAATTAACAATCGTGTTAGCATTAGTGATAGAATCAGGGTGTGGATATCCATAAATTTGCATAAATACTTGTTAGCACGCATTAAATCTACCTATCTTCTACCTATCTTTACTAAAATTACGGCACTTGCAAGAATAAACATGATATTTACAGTTCCCAATCAGTACAACTTCTTAGGCCGGTTTTACCGATTAACCAGTATCAGTGTTCTCAGTAACATGATGGTTCCTTTAGCTGGTTTAGTAGACATTGCTTTTTTAGGACATTTAACAGATATTCGACATTTAGCAGGAGTAATTTTAGCAACTATTCTCTTTGATTATCTTTATCGAGTATTAAAATTTATCCGTTCTAGCACTAATGCCATTACCGCTCAAGCAGTAGGCAAAAATGATGATAAGGAGGTAATTTTAGCTGGTTTACGTAGTGGTTTAATTGCTTTATTCCTGGGTTTAATTATTATTTTATTACAATATCCTTTACAAAAAATTGGCTTTTTAATTTTAAGTGGTTCTTCAGATATCGAAGCTGCTGGAGTTGATTATTTTTATGCACGAATTTGGGCTGCACCAGCCGTATTACTCAATTTTGTTTTATTCGGTTGGTTTTTAGGCAGAGAAATGAATTGGGTAGTCTTATTAATGTCAATTGTGGGTAATGGTTCTAATGTATTATTAGATTATTTAATGATTTTTCAATGGGGTTGGGCAAGTACAGGAGCAGGTTTAGCAACAGCATTAAGCCAATATTTAGCCTTAATTGTCGGCTTAATATGGATGATTTTTACTATTCCTTGGCAAACCGTATCAGCGGCTATTAAAGAATTATTTGATTGGGTAGCTTTGCAAAAAACTGTTGCTTTAAAAGGTAATATTTTAGTTCGTTTCATATTATTGGTTTCTGTCTATTCTATCTTTACTAATTTAAGTGCAACTATGGGAACAAATGTCTTAGCACAAAATGGTTTATTATTACAAATTGCTCTTTTAAGTCAGTTCACAATTAATGGTGTCGGACTAACAGTGCAAACTATGACAGCTAATTTTAAAAGTAAAGGTAATATCAAAGAAATGATACCTTTATTGATAGTTGCTGGACTGACTAGTTTGGTCATAGCATTAGGTTTTTCTGGTACATCTATTTTATTTCCTGATCAGATATTTGGACTATTAACTAATCATGCAGAAGTTAATCAAGATATTAATCAATATACGATTTGGTTACTTCCTGTTTGTGTAGTTACAGGTATAACTTTTGTTTTAGAAGGTTATTTTATCGGTTTAGGAGAAGGTGCAACTTTGCGGAATGTGGTATTATTATCTTTTGCCGTAGGTTTCATACCACTAGTAATTGCTGCCTGGTATTTTCATAGTAATCATTTATTGTGGTCTACTTTACTGTCTTATATGGCAGGTAATATGCTTTTACTAGCTGTATCTATCCCCCGAACATTGAAAGATGAAAGTTTGGAAAATCAGCCATTAATTTCTAGTTGATATAGGAATAATATTTGATTTATGAAAAGATACTTAGGGTGCGTCAGATATTACAAATCTATTTATTGATAAAATTTATGCAGTAGTAAAGCACCCGACAATACCTAATTTTTTTCAAAATCAAATAAGAGATCCAAGATTATTAAACGCAAATAAACGCAAATAAACGCAGATAATAAGGGATATATTAATTTCCTTGATCTTTCTGTGCAGCCTCATTAGTCTGAGAATATTGCCAGGAAAATTTATCAACTTCTATGATAAGCTAAATGGAGCGATCGCCCAAAATCAAAGTTTACTGTTTATAGGACTAGATCCTTATCCAGAAATGCTCCCTGAGTGATATTCCCATAAATCACATCCCAATACTATGATTGTCTCCACGTTCAAAAATAAAGCTTAGTAATTTTTATCACCAATCAAAGCAGGAACAAAATTCTCAATGAATGCCTTATGTTTTCATCATTCCCTAGTTAATAAAAAAATTCCTATCCTTGTTGATAGCAATGATCTTAATTATTATTTTCAAGAGCAAGGATATCAAACTATTTTATTTGATGATTACGATTTTGCTAGTCAACAATTAGCATTTGCTGTAATTTCAGATTATAGATATCATGATCGACTTATACAGCTATCTCATAATTCCAAAAGTACGATTATCCATCTACTAGCAGTTAGGTATGATATAAATCCTCAAATCATCGCTTATTCATTCGAGCAACTTCTCTCTTGTGATCTAACACAAGTATTAGAGTTAAGAGCTAACACTTATGAGCAAATTGCTGAGGTGGAAGATGAATTATACTTATCTGATCATAGAGGAACTAAATTAAAGTGCTTATTGTCAGAAAGTTTAGAAGTTATAAATACTGAAGATGAGTTAGAACCAGGATCATTTTACTCCATTTCTGAAATGCTAGAAAGCGGAATAGTCAATATTCAAAGTGATAAATCAAGTTTTTCACTAGATGGAACTTTCTTTTTTGATGGCATAATTTACGCTTGTGCAAACCCACAAGTGAGAGAACGTCACCAGGATGCTTTGAAATATTTACTTGAGAAGGTCAATTCAAGTCAAGAAAAATATATTCATATCGAAGATAATACTATAACTCATCTCATTTTAGATGGTAGGGATGAAACTTCCATATTACTGGAAATGGATTATGGTTTAGAACGTAACTTGAGTTTTACTGAGATAGGCTTTGGCTGTAACAAAAATATTGAAAAAAATCTGAATTGGCAGATAAACTCCATTATGAATCAAGGAGTATATGGAACGCATATAGGAATAGGTATGGCACAGAAATCTCCCTATATTGATTTTATTTCTCAAAGTATAAAGATTATTTAATGCCGGGAGAGGGTTGGGGAAGGGGTTATTGTATTTTTTTGTGCTACGCATCTTTGCAAAACATCCTTTTTTTTGACTGTAGCTCTAAACCCTGAAACTTTAGTTTCTTGTCTGTTCCCTGTTCCCTGTTCCCTGTTCCCTGTTCCCTTTTTTGTAAAAGTTGTGTCAATTTTTATTCTTTTGTCTCAAACATGGGATCGAATAAGACAACACCATGAAGATAAGGAAACATGGCCTGTGTCGGAAGACGATCTTGGTTTTTTGCAAAAACATACCAAGTTTGTCTAGGACGAAACCAGGGGATGGAAATTCCCACAAGCCCAGCATCTTGTGCTAACTTTTTAATTGTCGCTGGACGAATTGTTACACATAGAGGATATTCCCAACCATCTCCTTCCATGTCAGAATCCCCCTCCATAAAAGTAGCAACGATAAGACCATCAGGTTTCAAATGTTGAGCAAAGTTCTGTAAACAAAGACTTACTAAATTAGTCCTAGTATGAGTTAATACGGACTGTGCGAGGATAAAATCAAAATCGGTTTCAAAATCAGCTAAAGAGAACTGATCGTTATAACTAAAACAAGGTTTCTTGATGCGAAGCAGATCCTCTCCAACTTGGAACTTTATAGCATCCTCGATTAACCACTTGTTGGGTTCTACCCCGTAATAACAACCTTCATCAAGGTAAGGCAGAAACAGCCGACCTGCACGGAGCGAACCACAGCCAAAATCGAGCAATTTATGCTGAGATCGGAGACCTAGTGTACAAAGCAAGCGAAATTGAGACGCTCCCATGAAATCGTACTCTTTTGCTGGTCCTACATAATCATTGTAGTTTTCTCCAGCAGTTATTTTTAGATTCGCCATTGATATTTTTAAATTAATAAAGGTATTCTGCTAGGATAGCAGGCTACGAGTTGATCATATCCAAGTAATTTCAGGAATAAAACCGGATATTTATATGATGATTAATACGCTTTTTGTCATCAGCCTATTCTATTAATAATTCACCAGTAATAGTCATACTCAAACGCTGAAGATAATTGACAAATAAACCATAAAAGTCAATGCTTATAAGCTGAACATTGGTCACAAGAAGGCAGAGCTTGTTAGAATAACGAGATAATACAAGTTATATTCATTGGCATAGTTGTATTGTGCAAGCGGACGTAATATAAAGGGGTTTTTTGACTTAAAAACTGCAAATTAAACATTAATTACCTAATCCATCTTTATTTATTAAAAAATGTAAACATTTTGGACATTGATCTTGTTAAATCAAACTGATGCTGATATGGTAATATCAACGAGTTAAAAAACAACTCGCAAATTAGTAGCTAAAATTGCAAATTTTAAGGAGCAACTAAAATGAACGCTAAGAAAACACAAAAACGTAAACTTGAACAAGTTAACAAAGAAACCCGCAGCAATCTGGGCAATGTTTACTGGTAATAATTTGCTAAAAATTACTTAGTAATGTAAGTATTTACAGGTTCTAAGACTAGTCTAAGCACTTGGACAACAATTCTAAGAATTGTTGTCCAAACTTATTAATTTTTCACACTTAATTAAGATATCTTGAAGACAATAAAGTTTTGTAATTCGTTAAATAAATATGCACATCTTAGAGTTTTATCAAGCTTTTCTTCAAAGACAGATGCCAATTATTGTTGATAGTAATGAAATTCATACTTACTCTCAGGAGCAAGGATATAAAACTATTTTTTTTGATGATTATGACTTTAAGAGTAAACAAACAGCCTTTTTAATCTTTTCAGATTATAGCTACTATTACAAACTTAAACAACTCTGGCATGATTCTCAAAGTACCATAGTACATTTGCCAGCAGTAAAGTTTGATGGGAGCTTACCTGTAATTCAATATTCTTTTAATCAGCTATTATCAGGTGATATTGAACAAGCATTAGCAATTCGAGATATTTTATACGATAAAATAGCTGAAAGTGAAAGTGAGTTATATTTATCAGACTCAAGAGGAAGCAAGCTCAAATGCTCTCTAGGTGAGAATATAGAAATAGCTAATGCTGATGTGGAACTGGAGTCAGGATGGTTTTACTCTGTGGCTGAGTTCTGGGAAAGTTCAGTAGTGAATACAAAAGCAAATAAATCCAGCTTTTCTGTAGATGGAACTTTCTATTTTGATGGTATATTAACCCAAACTACAACTCAAGAAACAAAAGATTATAATTGGCAGCCTTTGCAATATATTACAGATAGGGTGAAATTAAGTCAAGAAAAATATCTAGAAATAGAAGATAATGTCATAACTCATCTGATCATAGATGGTAAAGATGAGACTGCTGTATTATTAGATATGACTTACAACTTAGAAAGAGGTTTAAATCTGACAGAAATAGCCTTTGGTGCTAATAAAAAGATTGAGGAAACAATTGATTGGTCAATAAATTCAGTTGTTAACGAAGGTATATATGGAACTCATGTAGGGATAGGAATGGCACAAAAAGCTCCCCATATTGACTTTATTTCTCAGGCTTTGAAGTGGGTTTAATTACTGAGGAATTACTATTATGGCAGATATTGCTTTCTTTGATCTTCCTAGTTACACCCGGATTGATACAACTCTAGGTTTAATTCAAGAACTCGCTCATAGAGGAGAAAAAATAGATTATTATTACTTCGATGAATTTCGAGATAAAATTGAATCAGCAGGTGCTAGATTTCAACCACTTCCTAGCATGAAACCTCCAGATTCAGATCCGACACTGCAATCGCGGTTGATAGAATATTGCTTAGATGCTGTACCAATTTTATTAGAAAATTTAAAAGTCAACCGTCCCAAATTAATTATTTTTCATGCTAAATGCTTATGGGCTGCTATCTGTGCGGATTTACTGAATATATCTAGCGTTTGCTTCCATACAAATTTTCTTCTACCACCTCATTTTTTGCCTCCATTACCATTGTTATTAGCAGCCTACCCGATTAATGATATTGTTAAACATTTACAAAGATTTTACCGACATCAACGACTTTGGCAGCAATTAACCCAAAAGTATGCAATAAAGACGATTCGCAAAAAAGATGTATTTCAACTACAACCAAATTCTATGAATTTGCGAGGTGATTTAAATATTGTTTATACATCGGAAATGTTTCAGATCCAGCGTTCATATTTCGATGCCAGTTATATTTTTACAGGACCTTGTTACAGTCAGAGAGCAGTTGATTCTCAATTTCCTTTACTAAAGAGTGCAGAAAAACCAATTATTTATATTTCACTAGGATCGGTGACATTATATAATTCTAAAACCTTTTTTTATCAACAATGTTTACAAGCTTTTGCAAATAGTGAGTATACGGTGGTAATGTCTGTAGGGAAATTTATAGATATTGCTGAATTGGGAAACATTCCCCCTAATTTTATTGTCAGTAACTATGTACCTCAGATGCAAGTGCTTCAACAAGCTAGTGTTTTTATTACTCATGGAGGAACTAATAGCACTTGGGAAGCATTAATTCACAAAGTACCACTGATTGTATTTCCCCAAGGAGGTGATCAATATTTAGTAGCTAATCGTGTAGAAGAATTAAATATCGGAGTATGGGTAAAACAGAAAAATATTGCTCCATTGAAATTGCGATCGCTTGTTGAACAGATTATCAAAGATGAAAAAATTCGTAGTAATATTGATCTATTAAGTGATTCTTTGATAACATCAGGTGGCACGCAAAAAGCAGTAGATAAAATTTTAGAATTTAAACAGAGGAACAGCATTTCTCATGTTTTACAATAGGACAAATTTTATTATCTGCATTAACTCAGTAAATTATAATTAACAGCAAAATGAAACTGACAACAGAAGCAATAAAAAGTTATGAAGAACAAGGATTTTTGTTCATTCCAGAGTGTTTTAGCCGTGAGGAAATATCAGTAATTTGTGATCAAATTCCCATGGTCATGGACGATGAAGCAGTTGGTCGTGTTTTAGAAGATGATCAAAAAACCTTACGGACTCTCTATGGAGTTCATCTCAATAACAAAATTTTCCGAGATTTAGTCCGTCACCCTCGTTTATTGGCAGTTGCACAACAACTTTTTGCCAGTGAATTGTACGTTTTTCGCAGTAAAATCGTCATAAAACCAGCTTTTACAGGAGGAATGTGGGGGTGGCATCAAGACTCTGCATTTGCACAATATTACGAACGAATTCCCTCACCAAAAGGAGGAAATGCCATCCTTTTCTTAGATGAAGTGAATGAATTTAATGGACCAGTATATTACATACCAGGTTCTCATCAACAGGGAATACTCGAAGCGGTAACTTCTGCTTCAACTACTAATTCATCCTTAGCAGTCGCTCCAGAAACGATTGCCAAATTTGCATCTGTGCAAGGAATAGTCGCACCGAAAGGTCTCGCGGGGTCGGTTTTGTTCGTACATTATGATACATTACATGGTTCTGTTGCCAATATTTCTCCCTGGGACCGCCGGAACTTTGTCATCACCTATAGCAGTGTTGAGAACAGCGCCCTTCCCAACAAAGAAAGACCAGCTTTTTTATCAAATCCCGATCTCACGCCATTAATAGCTCTTAGTCAAGACGAACTTGATCGCATATTTACTCAACAATAAACTTTTATTAGTAAAAATTTGTACAAATAATACAGTTATGGGGATCACTTGGAGTCGAGTTGTAATGAACCGGGAAACGGCAAAGCTACTAGAGAATTTGCCGTTTTCAAAATGGCGAGTATTAGAAGTTTCCGGCAAGAATTGGGAAACTTTTGGGTTTCAAGAGTATGAAAATATCCACTATCCAGAATATGATATTTGTTCTGCACCCTGGCCAAAAAAGTTTGATTTAATTATTGCAGAACAAGTTTTTGAGCATCTATTGTATCCCTATCGAGCCGGTCGCAATATTATTTCCATGCTTTCCCCAGGGGGGTATTTTCTGATCTCCGTTCCTTTTTTGGTAAAAATTCATAACTACCCTATAGATTGCACACGCTGGACGGAAACTGGACTCAAATACTTTCTCCATGAATGCGGATTTCCTCTAGATCACATTCAAACTGGTTCTTGGGGAAATCGCCAATGTATCATTGCTAACTTCTCTAAATGGGTCGAGTATGATCCTGTTTCTCATTCCCTAGATAACGAACCAGAATTTCCTTACCACGTCTGGGCATTAGCGCATTTATAACATGAGGCTAGAGTAAATATAGCAGTTGCTAGATAGATAAGAATTTACTGACAATATTGCCAAGATATTAACAATTCAGAATGATGAATTTTACAATCCCTCAAGAATATAACTTCCTATCTCGCTTTTACCGACTGGCATTTACGAATATTCTCTCTAGTATTGTTGTGCCGCTATCGGGTTTAATAGACCTAGCCTACTTGGGACATTTACCTGATATCCGTTATCTAGCAGGAGTTTCTTTAGCTACAATTCTCTTTAGCTACTTATACCGAGTTTTGAATTTTTTACGTTCTTCCAGCAATGGTATGACGGCACAAGCTGTAGGAACAGATGATCCAGAAGCCATACTATTAGTATTACTGCGGAATGGTCTGATTGCTTTGGGGATAGGTACACTTATCCTGATTCTTCAGTACCCTCTACAACAAGTAGGGTTTACCTTTTTAGTCGGTGCAACAGAGGTAAAAGATGCAGGTCTTGACTATTTTCAGGCTCGTATTTGGGGCGCACCTGCGGTTTTACTTAACTTTGTCTTAGTTGGTTGGTTTTTTGGCCGAGAACTTAATATTTTTGTGGTGCTGATATCTGTAATAGAAAGCCTAACTAATGTAGTGCTGGACTACTTATTTATTATTCGCTGGGGTTGGGCTAGTACAGGGGCAGGTTTAACTACAGCCATTAGCCAGTACGTAGCATTAATAATAGGTTTAATTATAGTTTGCTTCCACATTGATTGGTCAATTGTATCAGGTGTCATCCCAAAAGTCTTGAATTGGTCAGCTATTAAAGCTACCTTTAAGCTAAATGGAGATATGTTAGTGAGGAGTTTGGCCGTGGTCTCTACCTTTGCCATTTTTACTGAACTCAGTTCGGCAATGGGAACAGAGATACTAGCGGAAAATAGTGTTCTTATTCAAGCGGCAGCTTTTAATATGTTTGTTGTTCAAGGAGTGGGATTTGCCACCCAAAGCCTCACGGGAAACTTTAAGGGACAAGGTACATTACAGCAGCTACAACCATTACTAACTGTTAGTCTACTCACTAGCTTATTACTTTCAATTCCCATTGCTATCTTATATATTCTCTTTCCAGAAACTATCTTTGGACTATTAACCAACCACACTGAAGTAACTGCAAACATTTCTGACTATGTCAGATGGTTGTTACCATTTCAGGGCTTTTTTGCAGTTAATGTGATTCTGGAAGGATTCTTCGGAGGTTTAATCGCAGGAAGAACGTTACGTAATTCTGCCGTCATTTCCTTTGCAGGAGGTTTCATGCCTATAGCTATAACAGGCTGGTATTTTCACAGTAACCATCTTTTATGGTTAGCAATGATATTATTTTCAATAACCGCTATTGTGGTATTTTCATTTAAACTATTAGATACATTTACAACTGAAATAAAAATTCCTACCGTTTCTCCTACAACTACTGAATTAAGTTAGCTCAAAAGATACAGCACTTCCCGATGTTATAAGGTACAAGAACCCCACCCCCAACCCCCTCCCCGCAAGCGAGGAGGGGGCTTAAGATGTACCTTATAAAAGCGGAAACTTTTGTAATTAATTATACTCGCCAACCTAAAGGCGCGGGGAAACACTTGACGCTTGACTGACGGATGCTAACCGTTGCTAGTCTTACTATAGAAGATGTAGATAAAATACCGGCAATTAATGCTAAAATTTTATAAAATTTTAGCAAATGGGAAGGAATGATAACATTGACCGCAGATGAACACAGATAAATACAGATAAATACAGATAGTCATGTTACCATTGATGGTAGAAAAATTGCCAGATATTACCAGGAAAATTTATGAACTTTTATGATAAGCTGAACGGAGCGATCGCCCAAAATCAAAGTTTACTGTTTGTAGGACTAGATCCTAATCCAGAAATGCTCCCTGAGCGATATTCCCAGAAATCACATCCCAAAAGTATGATTGATAGTCTGTGGGATTGGTTGGAATTTACTATCACCCAGACCACTGATTTAGTATGTGCTTATAAACCCACTCTAGGATTTTACGCAGCTTTAGGTATTCCAGGATGGGAATTACTACAAAAAACTTTGAAAGCTATTCCTGCCCATATTCCGATTATATTAGATGCCAAACATAGCGATCTCAATACTAGTACAATTTTCGCTCAAACTGTTTTTGAAGAATGGCAGATTGATGCAATTACCTTGAGTCCTTATCCGGGACAGGATCACGTAGCCCCTTTTTTAGTTTATCCCGATAAAGCCGTTTTTATCTTGTGTACAACTTCCAATCCAGGTGCAGTGATTTTGCAGCAATATCCCACAGCCGAATCACCTTTTTATTTACAAGTAGTCAAAGAAGCAAAAAATTGGGGAACACCTGAACAACTGGGTTTAGAAGTAGGAACTATTCAGCCAGACATTTTAGCAAAAATTCGCAAGGAAGCACCAGAAAGAGTAATTGTAGCCCGCAGTATTTGGTCTGAAGGTGGTAATTTGAAAAACTTGCTATCAGCGGGATTAAATTATCATGGTGATGGGTTACTGCTTCCGGTTTCTCAAGATATGTTAGGAAGTGAACATTTATCTACACAACTGCAATCTTTAAGGGCGGAAATTAATCATCTCAGAACTGAAATTTCCCAAGAAAACTCTGTTTGTTCTGTCTGGTTTCCTGATGTTTGTTTGTTAAATCAACACCCACTTTTAGATTTGATTTTACAACTTTATGACATTGGTTGTATTATGTTTGGGGAGTTTGTCCAAGCTTCTGGCGCTACCTTTCCCTATTATATAGACTTACGCAAAATCATTTCCAATCCCCAAATATTTCATCAAATAGTGATTGCTTATGCAGAGATTCTCAAGCAACTAACTTATGATAGAATAGCAGGTATTCCCTATGGTTCTTTACCTACTGCTACTGGATTATCATTACATCTAAATTCCCCGATGATTTTCCCCCGCAAAGAAGTAAAAGCACACGGGACGCGCAAGGTAATTGAGGGTAATTTTAATCCCGGAGAAGTTGTTGTAGTTGTTGACGATATTCTAATCAGTGGTAAAAGTGTCATGGAAGGAGCAGAAAAGTTAAAATATGCAGGATTAAATGTCAATGATATTGTGGTATTTATTGACCATGAGCAAGGTGTAAAAGACAGGTTGCGAGAAAATGGCTATCAAGCACACGCGGTTTTAACAATTTCTGAAATCACAGAAACTTTATATGCAGCAGGCCGTATTAGTGAGGAACAATTTAAAACTTTAGTAGAAACAAATTAGACATTTCTGAATCCCTATTCTTGCTTAAGTCTTGGGTAATAATGATCAGAAAAATAGGGTAGCTAAATCCGCACTGAATTAATTTACTCAACAAATGTATAATTTAATTTAAGTACCAAAAAATTCTTTTTTAAAGGGTAATTAGGTTGACTTTCGCCGTCGAATGTGATATTTTTATAATGGGAATATATGCCTTAAATAAAATTTTGCTTATGCTCCATTATATTAATATAACTATCATAACACACCGAAATCCCAACTAACCCCAAAAATAAAAAATTTTTTTCAAAAAAACTTATCAAAAATTGTTCAAACCATAATATAAACTTATATCAAGTGAAAATTACGAATTTATACAGACAAATAAATGTATAATTTAATTTAAGTGCAAAAAATTCTTTTTTAAAGGGTAATTAGGTTGACTTGCACCGTCGAATGTGGTATTTTTATAATGGGAATATATGCCTTAAATAAAATTTTGCTTATGCTCCATTATATTAATATAACTATCGTAGCACACCGAAATCCCAACTAACCCCAAAAATAAAAAATTTTTTTCAAAAAAACTTATCAAAAATTGTTTAACCTATAATATAAACTTATATATAACCCACATTCCGTACTTATAGCACAGTTATTTGTAAGTTTCCATGATTGATCATGTCCTAATTACCGTGGCTACAGCTATATTTATAATAATGGTCATTATGTTATTAATTTAACCATTATTAATGAGATTTTGGAAATTTACGCCTATTAGATAATAAAGTGCGGAAAGTCAGATATAAAATTACCTATTACCTATTACCCATTACCCATTACCTATTACCCATTACCCATTACCTATTACCCATTACCTATAACCTGATTAAAAATGGCTATGATCTAAATGCCATTTTTGACCTTGCTAATTTTCAAAACATCAGTCATTGTTGCACAGTAATTTGGTAAATTGAAACTGCTAGGATTAATGGCATTAGCATAGTTAAAATGACGATAATTCATACAAAATCTATCCCACGCTGCCATTTGAATGCGAAATAAGACAATAATTAAATTAGCTAAACCCAAAGACAAAGGAATGCGGAAATAAATCTTTTTATTGAAATAAGCACAAACTTCTTCTATAGCTTGATTAACAGTTAGGGAAGATTGCCCCAAAACAAATCGGCGTGGATCTCCTGGTTGTGGTGGATAATCGCTTAAATATTGGATAATTGTGGCAATATCTCGGCCGTGAATGAAGTGAAAACTAGCATCTGCTTGTAAGAAACGAATGATATTAATATAGTTAGTAACTTCAGGAATACCAGAGGTGAGATGAGAATAGGGTTTTTTATCATCACCACCTAAAACTAAGGTAGGAAAAACTGTGGTAATTTTGGGAAAAATGGCTAACTTTTCAATTTGGTGTAAACAGTCATATTTAGAACGGATATAATCTGTACCAATTTCTCCGGCTTCTTTAAGTGGTTTGTTTTCGTTATTTAAAACACTGGCTGTGGAGAAATAAATTACCTGTTCACATTTTTCTGGATTTAGTAGGTTCATTAATTCTAGAGTTTTGAAGACATTAATATCAAAAATCTCCTCACCACCCCAAGAAGTGGCTGTTAATATAGCGATATCAATGGTTTTGAGTAAATTAGAGAATTTATCAATTTCTTGCATATCACCCTGAAGAATAGTGATACCTGGACGGACTGTAGTATCAACTTGGAGTTTATTGGGGTTTCTAACTAGAAGATACAATTCGTGATTGGTGTTTTGAATTAAGGCTTCGCTAATATAGTGACCGATACAGCCACTTGCACCTGTAACTAAAATACGTTTTTTGGTCATGAAATTGGATGTTGGGGTTTTTGGGTATGCTTGAGTTCAGTGCGTAATTGTAGCATGATTTGAGGAGATAGATCCCCAATTTCTCTAAGAAATCGGGGATCTGGGTGTTAGTTAAGTTATATTATATATTTTTTTAAATGAACCCCTCCAGACGCAGAGAAATGAGTTTTTGAGAGATTTTGCGTAAATCTTGATTAATTAGGGTAAAATTACAATAAAGCCTTGGTGGTGAGTCTATGCGTCAATGTCTTAATCCTGACTGTCTTTTTCCTAACCCTGATAATTTTCAATATTGTCAAAAGTGCGGTAATAAGTTACTTTTGCGTGAAAGGTATATACCTAAATCAATTTTAGGTCAGGGTGGTTTTGGTAGAACATTTTTAGCTATTGATGAGGATAAACCATCAAAACCTTATTGTGTAATTAAACAATTTTTACCCCAAGCACAGGGAACAGATAGTATTGAAAAATCATCCCAGTTGTTTGCACAGGAAGCACAACGTTTAGAGGAGTTAGGTAAGCATCCGCAAATACCTGAGTTAATGGCTTATTTTACATCCGATAATCGTCAATATTTAGTACAGGAATTTGTGAAAGGTGAAACTCTACAAACTGAGTTAGATAAAAATGGCGTTTTTTCTGAACAGCAAATTAGAGGATTATTAAGAGAACTGTTACAGATATTAGAGTTTGTTCATAGTCAACAGGTAATTCACCGAGATATTAAACCAGAAAATATTATTCGCAGTAGTGACAATCAGTTATTTTTAGTAGATTTTGGTGCGGCGAAAATAGTCAAACCACAGCAACGCACAGCTACAGGGACAATTATTGGATCTGCTGAATATTGCGCTCCTGAACAGTCAATGGGTAAACCATTATTTATTAGTGATTTATATAGTTTAGGGGTAACTTGTTTGCATTTATTAACAAGAATGAGTCCGTTTGATTTATATAGTCCAATGGAAGGGGAATGGGTATGGAGAGATTATTTAAATGGGAATCTGGTAAGTGATGAATTAGGAAAGATTTTGGAAAAATTAGCAAGTCCTATTGCGAAATATCGTTCTCAATCTGTAAAAAAAGTGATGCAGGAGTTATATTTTGTAGATCAAAAACCTAATTCTCAACCACCTTTTGACAAACCTGAAATATCTGTTATCAAAGTACCCAGTCAGTATCAAAAACTAGAGAAATTGTTAGCAGATGGTAAATGGAAAAAAGCAGATGAAGAAACAAGACGGATAATATTGACACTTGCTAACCGGGGAATACCAGGTTATTTAACCATAGACAATGTTCTTGATATTCCCAGTCAAGACATTAGCATTATAGACAATTTATGGGTAAAGAATAGTAATGGACGCTTTGGTTTTTCTGTACAAAAGCAGATTTATGAAAGTGTGGGGGGAACAACAACTTACAACCACCAAATCTGGAATAAATTTATAGATAAGGTAGGATGGAGAAAAGAAGAAAATTTACTCTCTGATAATGAAATTACCTTTGACATAAAAGCACCAAAAGCGCATCTTCCCTTTTTTCCCGTAGGTTCGATATGGTGGTGGAAAGTAGTTATTAGTTTGTATTCTCAAGATGATTACTGGAAAGCGGTTATAATAGTTCTGATCTTGCGTTCATAATAGTAACAAGAAAATGATCATCTTCCTGAATACACAGAATCCGATTTAACAGATACTTTTGGGTAAAATTCGGGAAATTTCTGAAGGAAAATTAACAAGAATTAGACAAAATCTAGCAAATTGGATTTTAAAAGATTAAGTATATTTTGATGATTAAAGGATATTTCCTCATCTATGTTTATCTTTGTTTATCTGCGTTCCCCAAAAATCAGGTGGGAAAAACCCACCCAAAAAATCAAACAGAAACTAAACCAAAGCGTTGAGGTTTTTTGCGGTTTCAAAAAAGAAAGCCACATTTTCCTCTGGAGTTTCTGGTAATACACCATGTCCGAGATTAAGGATGTGTCCCCAATTACCGGCTTTACGAACAGTGTCAATAACACGCTCCCGGATAAATTCCTGAGAACCAAATAATACACCAGGATCAAGATTACCCTGTACTTTCACGTGCTTACCTAATCTGGTTCGTGCATCTGCCATATCTACTGTCCAGTCTACAGTAATAATATCAGCGCCGGAGGTTGCCATTCTTTCCAAAAGTCCGGCGCTACCTGTCACCAACAAAATTAATGGTGTGTCAGGATGAGTTTGTTTCACCTTCTCGAATACCATTTTTTGATAAGGTAGAGCAAAGGTATCATAATCTTGAGGGCTTAATTGTCCAGCCCAAGAGTCGAACATTTGTACCACTTGAGCGCCACAATCAATTTGATAGCGCACATAATCTGCTATAGACTCAGCTAATTTAGTTAATAGCTGATGTAGAACAGTGGGATCTGAGAAGGCCATGTTTTTGATAATGGAATAGGTTTTAGAACCTTTACCTTCTACCGCATAAGCTGCTAAAGTCCAAGGTGCGCCAACAAAGCCTAACACCGTTGATTGATTACCTACTTCCTGCCGTAATGCTTGCAAGATCGTTTTGATAAACGGCAGTGCTGTTTCTGGATCTAAGGAATGCAGTTGATCAACTTGTTGTTTAGTGCGTATGGGCGAATAAATAATTGGTCCTTTCCCTTCCGCAATATCCATGTCAATCCCCATTCCTGGTAGGGGGGTGACAATATCGGAAAATAAAATTACTCCGTCGGGTTGAAAAGCTCTCCAGGGTTGGAGGGAAACTTCAATCGCTACTTCGGGGATTTCCGAGCGATCGCGGAAAGAAGGATATTTGTCCCGTAAATTCCGATATGCTTGCATATAGCGTCCCGCTTGTCGCATCATCCATACGGGGGGACGGTCTACTTGTTCACCACGGGCAGCGCGGAGGAGGAGAGGATCCGTTGACGAAAAACCCATTTAACAACTTGCCTTTATTTGCACTTTTATATGTCACCATATAGCTTATCATTCTCAGATTACCGTTGATCCGCTTGAGGGTTAATCAACGGTTTAATTCCGCTTCTTTATTTTTGTCCAGATTAAGAATATTTACTGCCGCATTTGTACTTTTTACCTAATTACATTCAATATAAGTAATTCTTTTTACATTTTTGAGCGGTTTCGGAAGCTTCTAACAAGTCTTGTCTATGTATTTATGGCTTAAATCAACTGTTAATGGTTCAAAATCTGCGAATTTTAGTGCCAATTGTTTTTTGATATTATCAGAACGAGTAGGGTGAGAGAGTAATTGTTGTAATAATTGAATCCCGCGTTTTTGTAGCTCCTGTGCAGTGGCTGTTTCTTGCAAACAGACAAACACTTTGATCAGAGATTGCAAGATTTCTAGGTACAACTCTGGAAAATCTTCCGGTGAGAGAGTGGACAGTGCCAGTTGGTATTCAGATATAGCATCATGCCAATAATCACGAAGTGCGAGATCTTTTTTCCCTTGCTCGTAGTAAGTATTAGCGATAGCTATATGTAATCTTGCCCAACCCTCCGGGTGAGTATCTGGACGAAGGTGTTTCAACCCCTCTTGATAACTTGCTAACTTACCTTCATAGCCACCTAAATTGAGAGCGGGATTAGATCTAGAAATGTTACTAACTACAATCAATGATGATTGGTAAGAGTTGAGATTAGCCGCAGCTACACCACGACCAAGCCAAGCCTCCCAATAGTCTATTTTAATTTGTAAAGCATTGTCATAACAAGAAATAGCTTGGGCGAAACGTTCTAAGTAAAATAGGGCTACAGCTTGATTATACCAAGCGGGGTGAAAATCAGGTTTAATGGCTATGGCTTTTTGATAGGAAGCGATCGCCTCTTGACGATTACCTAAGTTTTCAAAGGACACACCCCGGTTATACCAAGCCAAATAAAATTCAGGTTGAATAGAGAGGGCTTGATCATAACTAGCAATTGCTTCTGCATATCTTTTTAAATTAAATAGGACTATACCCCGATCAATCCAGACTTCATGATGGTCCGGTTGTAGATTCAGGGCTTGATCATAAGCGGCGATCGCCTCAGTAAATCGGTGTAAATGAAAGAGAACTAACCCCTGATGCCACCAATATTCATAAACTTGAGGTTGTAGTTGACTAGCGCATTGATACAAAGCCAAAGCGGCTAATAAATTCCCCGATTTAGCTTGCTGGAGACCTTGAGAAAATAAAGTTTCCGCCTGACGAGGAACAAATATTTCTGATCTTAGTTGAACAATCTGACGATCACGAATTGCCAAATCTGAAGCTAACTGCTCAACGAGATTAGTGCTTTGCTCCAACCGTACCATCAACTCATCTAAAGTGGATGCTAACTGGGGTTGTATCGCTATCAAGCTTTCTTTGTGGGGAGCTAATGGATCTGCAAATACTTCCTCAAAATTTTCGGGACGTTTCTCAATTGTATAGTCGCCACTGTGAGAGCCAGTTACCGTCTTAGTCTTTTCTTTTGTAGTATTTTTAGACAAAGACTTACTGGTTGACCCTGTAGAGGAATTTGTCAATAAGTCGTCAATCAGTTGGGATACTGATTGGTCAGTAATAGTATCCACATCTGGAACCGCCCATAATTCTTCACCAAATTGGCGAGGTAATTCTTGACCAGGACTATCTAGCTCCTTTGGAGTGGATATAGGAATCTCCAAGTCCTGTGATTCTTGATCGCGCTCCAGGTCTTGGTTCATGTTGCGCCACAATAGCTGAATCCCAATATCATGGGACAAGTTGCCAACCTCACCAATACCCAACTCACCCAATTGAACCATCCGCTGGGCTAATTCATGATTAGGCGCGGGAGAAGATAGTAATTTGTCGCCATAGGTTAACAGCCAATCTAGCCAACGGTCAACAGTAATTCTTGGTTCCATTCGTTGCAAATACTTTAGCGCCCACCGTTCCCCTCGTGCTTGATTGACTCCTTCCAAAAGTTCGTTAAATAAAAACTCTAGATCCGCACTCGTAAGTTCTGGTGGCTGTTCTGCCACCAGATTACCTTGACTAGTCTGGGGGTTGATGATCCCCATACTGTCAAAGATGTATTGTAAAAATTCGTTAAGCCCCTGCAATAGCCACGTTAACATCTGCCAATTTATTGAAATTTTTTTCTTCTTGATTGTAGCTATCGTCGTGTCTAAAAGATCATTAATTACGTAATCAACTCCAAAATTGAGGTTTAATTACGTAAAATTATTGATGGCTACACTGAGTAAATCAAACTTAGTGATTAAGGTTAGTGACGAGGAGATGGAGTCAGAGACTCTTCCTGTCACTAATCTTGATTATACAGAAGATTTATTAGCTTCATGATACTGATTAACTAAGGCTTGAATAATTTCTTCGGGATGATATGTTTCCATCCCTAGTTCTTGAGCAAGTTGCTGACATAGGTTTTCATCATCTTGCAACATCATGAGTAACTCATCTAGCGTAACAGTTTTGTATTCTTCTGTCGTTAGTTCTGCCGTTTTGGTCGCTATTGAAGGATTATTTTGTACTATATCTGGTCCGTCATATTCCCAAATTGGCTCTCCTGGATTGCGTGTTAAGATCTTCATACCTATATCGTAGGACAGATTACTGATTTCCCCAACTCTCAATTCACCGAGTTGAACTAATCTAGCTGCTAATTCATGATGAGGTCTAGAGGATGCTAATAATCTTTCCCCAAAGCGATTTAACCATTCTAACCAGCGCTCCGTGCTGACACGATGCTCAAGATTATCTAGCCATTTTTGTGTCCAGGTTTGTCCCTTGACTTGATGAACTCCTTCTAAAAGTTCTGTAAATAGAAATTCTAAATCTGTATCACTCAGGGGTGGTGCTACTGATTTTGAAACTTGTTCTCCAGGGGGGGTGAGATTTTGTTTACCAGCAAACAAGCGCCGGAAAAATTTTTTGATCCATTGAATTAGTTGCTTGAGCATCTGCGGCACCATTGATGTTGCTTCTTTAAATTTTAACGATATCAGTAAGTAGTACGGTGGTCAGGGAATGGGAAAATGCCATAACTTGTTAGAATAATCAAACCCTTAATTTACCAGGGATATACGGATTTAAACCTGTTTCCATGTCTTACGAACCGCTGCACCATAAGTATCGGCCAAAAAGTTTTGCTCAACTGGTGGGTCAGGAAGCGATCGCTACTACCCTAACTAATGCTATTCTTTCAGCAAAAATCGCCCCTGCTTATTTGTTCACTGGCCCTAGAGGTACAGGAAAAACTTCCAGTGCGAGAATTTTGGCTAAATCTCTCAATTGTCTGCAAGGTAACCAACCCACACCCGAACCCTGCGGAGTTTGCGAAATTTGTCAGGGAATTACTAAAGGCTATTCTACAGATGTGATTGAAATTGACGCTGCTAGTAATACTGGTGTTGATAATATTCGGGAACTGATTGAAAGGGCGCAATTTGCTCCCATGCAGTGTCGGTATAAAGTTTATGTGATTGATGAATGCCATATGTTAAGTACCGCAGCCTTCAACGCATTACTTAAAACCCTAGAAGAACCACCTAAGCACGTTGTTTTTGTTCTAGCAACAACAGACCCACAAAGAGTGTTACCAACAATTATTTCTCGTTGTCAAAGGTTTGATTTTAGGCGGATTCAACTAGAGTCCATGGTAAAACATCTAACTCACATTGCTTCCCAAGAAAATATTAATATTTCCCATGAATCTTTGACATTGGTGGGACAAATTGCCCAAGGGGGATTAAGAGATGCAGAAAGTTTACTAGATCAATTAGCATTAGTCAATGGAGAAGTGACACCGGATAAAGTTTGGGATTTAGTGGGTTCAGTCAGTGAAAAAGACTTACTGGGACTATTAGAAGCCATCAGTCAAGATCAGGCTGAGATAGTATTAGACTTTACCCGAAAAATCTTAGATAGAGGCAGAGAACCCCTAATAATTCTCCAAAATCTCGCCGCTTTTTACCGGGATTTTCTGATAGCGAAAACCGCCCCCAGTCGTCAAGATTTAGTTACCTGTACCCAGTCAACTTGGACATCATTAGTGAACTTTGCCCAAAAATTTGACACCAGTACCATCCTACTGGGACAACAACACCTGAGAACAGCAGAAGTACAACTAAAAAACACCACTCAACCCCGGTTATGGTTAGAAGTAACATTACTGGGATTATTACCCAGTGCCAATATTCAAATCCCAACCACAAATATTTCCCAAAATATTTCCCAGCGAGTTAATACTACTCCTGTCACTACACCACCAATATATACACCCACAAATCACAATTCACCTGTTAATTTTTCACCACCAGCCCCAGAACCTTTACCCGTACCAGCACCAGTACAGCCAGTTAGGGAAGATTCACAATACGACTTAACACAACTTTGGCAACAAGTGCGTGGACATATTCAACAGCTACCCACCCAGGCATTACTAGGACAAATGTGTCATTTAATTGAGTTTGACGGTTCTATTGCCCGTGTAGGGGTAAAAGCAGTTTGGTATGACAAAGTGAAATCCTATGTACCTGTGATTACTACGGCATTTAGACAAGCGTTTCAGCAGGAAATACAAGTCACTCTGGAAAAAGCTACTGGCGCAAGTGTGATATCAACGAGAAGAAATCCACCGGGACAAAATTCTCCTCCCGTTCAACAACAACAACCCACACCACAGCCACCCACAGTCGCAGTACAGCCAGTATCTACAGTATCTACAGTACCACCCGCACCTGTCAAAACTCAGCCGATTGTCACCAATACAGGGACAACACAAGCTATTGCTTCTGCTGCAAAAGTCGAACCACCACCATCAAATTGGGATCACGATGGTGTACTCAAAGCTGCGGAAAGTTTAGCCAAATTCTTTTCTGGAGAAATCATCCGTGTGACAGATGATAGCTTCCATTTAGCTAACTCCGTTACTTCTACGGAAACTCATGAAATATATGAATCTTATGTTGATGATGAATATGCTTGAAAAATACAGCAGGGGGGTGGGTACTGTCTGTTTTAATCATCTGCGCGTAGGAGTTTGCGGTAAAAATTCGGAGAAAAATCTATACAACGATATCGCTTATAGTTTTGCAAGAGTTCAATTAAAAAACTCACAAATTCAAAATTGGCCATCATAACTTCATAGGTTAGTTCAGGATTACCATCAAACTGCATCCGACAACGGATTAAATCCGAGGGTAATGTGGTAATATTCCAAGTAGCAATAAAGGGAATATTGTTACCGCATTCAATTTTTCGGTATCCCTCTAAAACACCTTTTTGATAAAGACTAAGGGCATAGGGTAATAAATTTCGCTTACTCAACTGAATATACGGTATATAAACGGTTGTTTGTTCTTTATTTACAGCTTGAAGTTGATCAATAGACATGATTGCAAATTCCTGAAATTAACCAATAATAAAGACATTTATATCTCTTTTATTGTTTCCACACAACTAGAGGCGATAAAATTCTTGAACATTTTGGTATTCTGTCATGATGATTTTTCATTGTAAATAAGGTTCAAACTTTAAATACGTTCCTCCCAGTCCTTCCACAATTATTCTTGTATTAGCGTCCATCATTTTCTGATAGGTGTCTCCGTCAGTCCCCGCTGCACCTAGTCCATTGATATAAAGTGGTCTTGGAAAAACCTTAACATTAGCTTCTCTGGCTACAGATTCAAGTAAATTAGAGTTAGTTATTGTATCTGCAAAAATTGTTGGTACATTAGCTTTTTCAATATCCATAGCGAAATTTTCGATTTCTGTATATGTCAGGTTTTCGATATTTCTGATTTTAGCTAAATTTACTGAATATGGAATTTTATAAGCCTCGACGTAATAAATCATTGCTGTGTTGAAGGTGATTAACTTGCGATTTTTAGCAGGAATAGTATCTAGTCTTTTCTTAATCCAATTATCAATTTGATTTATTTCTCGGATGACTTTTTTAGTATTTTTACTATAGATATTTTTATTATTTGGTGCTAATTTAACTAAATTATTATTAATAATTTTTACCATTTTTATGGTATGATTAGGATTATGCCAAATCTGGGGTTTTATCAGTTTAATTTTGCTCGAATTTTTGACAGCACTTTCAGCAACAGCAATTTTTGTATAAGAGTTTGTATTTGTGGTAGATTTAATGATTTTCATTAAACCTGGTTCAAAATTATAACCATGATATAAAACCAAATTAGCACTTTCGATAACTCGACTATCTTCCGGTATGGGTTTATAGGTTAAGGGGTTCATACCAGGAGGGATTAAACATATCAGGTTAATTGTATTTCCAGCAACTTGTTTTGTTAAATCACAAATTACGCTATTAGTTGCTACTACTATGGGTAAGTTATTATTAATAGTCGAATTTCTTTGATTATATATTGTACTAATATTTCTATTTCCACAGCCAAATAATCCTAATATGAAACCGAAAATGGTGGTTTTTAATAAATGGGTAGATATTTTTTTTCCTAACATGATTTATTGTCGCCTATAAATATCTGCAAAGTTCCAGAATTTAAACTTTTTCAGAGTTTGATTATCATATCAATTAATTAATAAAGACACAGCAAATCTGTATCTTTATTAATTAGTCTAACTTAATTAAGCCCAATCATAGGCAATTTACCTTGTAACTTATCTAAATTGGTTTGAACGCAATTAGCGCAACTACAACCAGTTTTTTCTATCAGAGAATGTGTAATCTTATTTATTTGCGGCATTGTTAAATCAAGATTCGCTTGAGTAGATAATACCGCAATTGTATTTGCAGCAGGTGTAGCTTTCAAAGAAGCCTGTGCTGGGTTGAATAGTAATAGCAGAGATGCTAAAAATGCGGGAAAAGCAAGTAAAATCAGTTTTACTATGTTCATAATTGCTCGTGAGGTACAAAGTTTTTTAGTTTTAGGGAACAGGTTACAGGTTACAGGGAACAGGGAATAAATTGGTATGTACTTCATTAGACTGGGAAACGATATAAACTTGTCAATTATTAACGTAAGTTGATAGTTAGGGAAAATGTCATAATCAGGATATCCAAGATTAAAGGATGAAAACAGAAAATTACCCATTACCCATTACCAATTACCTATTACCAGCCTCAACTAGATAACTAGTAACTTGAGTTATCAGAGGATTTTCTTACCAGTTAATACTTCTCTTACTTCTAACATGGCCGAATAGGTGGGGAGAATGTGTAAAGTTTCATTTGCTGGTGTATGCTCTAGAGCAGTAGCGATCGCTTTGTGCAAATCTGACTCTACAATCAGGTTAATATCACTATCGAGAGATTCTTGACTATAACGCAAACGTAAGGCCATATCATACACACGGTCGCCACTCACAATCAAGGTTCCTCCTCTTGCTACCAACTTTTCCGTATCCACGTCCCAAATCCATGATACATCAGTACCATCGGGGGTTCTGTCATTCAAGACCAATAAAGTAGTTTTATCGGTACTTTGAGTAACGACGCGAATAGTTTCGTTTGTACCTACGGGATTTTTAGATAATAAAATCCGTACTCGTTTACCGTCAATAAATAAATCTTCAGCGCGACCAAAAGCGGCTTGAAAATCGTTAATTGTATCTCTGATAATAACATCATCAATTCCTAATTCTTTTGCTGCTGTAACTGCGGCCAAAGTATTATATTTATTGTACAAACCGATAAGAATTTGTGGCCATTTGCGACTTACTAATGCGGGTTGACCTTTAGTAAAACCACAACTAGGACAAGTAAAATCTCCCAAGTGGGATAAATAAACCCCTTGATAGTCTAAAGCATGGCCGCATCTAGGACAATAGATAGAATCAACAGCGTGAGGAATAGCTTCTAAATAATTTTCTGGTTCATTTAAACCAAAAAATAAGACTCTTTGTGGTAACTGTTGACCCAAATATGATAAAGTTGGATCATCAGCATTGGGAATAACTACGGTTGTTTCTGGTAAGGTCGAAATTACCTTTGTCCACCGCTTACTAATACTATCTACTTCTCCATATCTATCTAATTGGTCCCGGAACAGATTTAAACAGAGAATAATTCGAGGTTGTAGCGGTTTCAAAACCTTGGGAACTATATTTTCATCAACTTCTAAAATTGCATAATCTATATTTAACTTTCCCAACAGATTAGCATTGTCTATCAAAGCAGTTGCTAAACCGTTTTCCAGATTCGCGCCTGTAGAATTATGGGCAATACGAAACCCCTTTCGTTGTAAAATGGTGCATAACAGCAAAGCAGTAGTAGTTTTTCCATTTGTTCCCGCAATAATAATTACCCCGTGTTTAACTTGCTGACTCAATAATTGCAAAATTCGGGGTTCTATACGTCGCGCAATAGCACCTGGTAAAACACTAGCAGCACCAAGACGCAGTGACCTGACCAAAAACGTCACGCTTTTGGCTATTGATACCGCAAAACCCAAGGTAAGTCTACTGATAAATTTTATTTTTTTACCCACAGTCATGATTTATGAATAAGGTGATCATTGTCAAAAGCATTTGAAACTGTAAATTTAACTAACTATAACGATTTTGAATGGGTATGTGTATCCGTAGACATAACATCTTTATTTTCTCTTCCTCCATGATCTCTGGGTCTAGTGTGGTTCATTAAAAAAAATCAAATAGGATTATTATAGAGAAGATAACATCAAAAGGAGACAAGGAGACGGGAAACAGGGAAATAGGGAAACAAGAAAAGATGATTTTTTTCAATGACCACTGACCACTGACCACTGACAACTGACAACTGACAACTGACAACTGACCACTGACAACTAACCAATGACAAATACAAGGTTTCTGTGAATGAATATCATAAAGTGGCTTTTTTTACAAACTCAAATAATTACTAACTGGAGACGGTTAGTATCTAAATGCTTATTACTACTTCCTTTGCTATTCATAATTAGTATACAGCCCGCAATGGCAGGTATTAAAGATGATCGTTATGATGGTAATATTTTTGTAATTTATGCTGGTAATGGTTCTTTAGTTCCTGCCAAAGAAACACTAGCACAGACATTAGCAGAACACAAACCAGCCCTAGTCACATTTTACATTGATGATAGTAGCGACTGCAAGAAATACGCCCAAGTTGTTTCCGAGGTACAAGCATTCTATGGACGCGCAGCGGAGATTATTCCTATCAGCGTTGATACCATTTTAGCTGACAAGACCTATCAACCGACAGAACCAGGATATTATTATTCAGGGGGTGTTCCTCAAGTTGTAGTTTTTGACCAGTCGGGTAAAGTAGTCTTGAACAAAAAAGGTCAAGTACCTTTTGCAGAAATAGACGACAAATTTAGAGAAATATTTGATTTATTACCTCGCACTGAGTCAGTCGAGTTAAAACGACGTTCTGCTAAACAGTTTAGTAGTCAGTTAGAAGATCAATAATAGTTCTTAATGTATCGTCATTCTCGACTAGAATTACCGTAACCTGGATTAAGGTCATTTGTAAGGCGATTAAGGCAGGTTAGGATATTATGGCTTATTCTTGGTTTAAAGCATTTCATATTATTGGCTTTGTGGTTTGGTTCGCGGGGTTATTTTACCTAGTTCGGTTATTTATCTACCACGTTGAAGCCAACCAAGAACCAGAACCAGCAAAAACGATACTGAAAAACCAGTATCAAATCATGGAAAAGCGTCTTTATGATATTATAACTACCCCTGGGATGTTAGTAACAGTAGCGATGGCTATTGGTATCTTATCTACAAACATGGATATTTTACAAGAACCCTGGCTACATTTCAAATTAGCGTTTGTAGCTGTTTTAATTGGCTATCATCATTATTGTGGGAGACTCATGAAGCAGTTAGCAGCGAATGAATGTAAATGGAGTGGTCAAAGTTTACGCGCTTTGAATGAAGCACCAACGCTTTTACTAGTTGTAATTGTCATGTTAGCTATATTCAAGAACAACTTACCCACCGACATGACAGCCTGGTTAATTTTCGGTTTAGTGGTTTTCATGGCAGTGAGTATTCAACTTTACGCAAAAATCCGCAGACGCAATAAAGAGAAGCTGACAGCAGAATTAAATCAAATTCCCCAAGGGTAATACTATATTGATCTGCGCCTGGGTGGGAAACAAAAAACGATTTACCTGAAAATAGCTGTAACTACTTACTGTAAGCGAACAGTTCCAGCCTCACAATCCCGTAACCATAGTTTAACACCTTGAGCGATCGCACCATAACTACTATTTCTGGGTGGTGCGATAGGAGGTTTAACTGGATACTCACTGGTTTGAGAAAACATCATCACCACACTCCAACCAGTGTTAGTTTTTGTCAAAAATAGCCTGTGAAATTCTTGTAATTCTACAGGTTTTTTATTGAGATATTTTCTCTCTAAGGTTGTAAAGAAAACCTGTTCTACTCCTTCTGTGTTATAGTTATTCCCATGATCAATACCAGGATTTAATGGTAAAGATTCAAACTCTGGTTTACCCGCAGCTAAAATATAGGAAAAAGTATCAACACTCCTTTTCAGAGGACGCGCACGTTGGGTAACACGGTTAGCATAGCCAGGTAAATCTAACATTAATTGAGTTGTTAAAGTTTCTAAACTTTTTTGAGAACAGGAGTTAGTAACTTGGGGACTTACAGATTTAGGAGTAATACTTTTCGCAATTAGAGGATAATAAAATCCAGGAGCAATAAATAACCATAAATTACAGGCTATCAAATATAAGCACCAAAAACCAGGAGGGAAATTTACTTCATTCTTCCTTGTTCTTTTTTCCTCTTCGATTTCTAAACTCCAGTCAAGGTTTAGCATTGCTCGTTTTTGTCATCATATAAATTGTAAATAATAGCATTTCCCATCCTCATAGGTACAGGAATTAGGAAGGAAACGCAGATAAACGCAGATAAACGCAGATGATTTTGTACCTCCACAACTTATT
>NZ_KE384588.1:57928-58871 GCF_000426905.1 Dolichospermum circinale AWQC131C | reverse complement strand
GGGGTTGACAATTGATTTTAAATTTGTTATCATGATTTTGATAAGGAAGAACTATCTTAATAACCAAAGTTTTTTTAGTCAAGAGGTCTTTGGTTTTTGGTAGGAAAAGTATTTAACTCCTCAACAACCAGATTCCAGGCTAACTCAGGTTCAGCAGCCGCAGTAATAGGACGACCGATAACGAGATAATCAGCACCCGCTGTGATAGCTTGGGAAGGAGTAAGTGATCGCTTTTGATCGCCTTTATCAGACCAAGTAGGCCGCACCCCTGGACAAACGAGCAAAAAGTCATTTTTACAAGTTTCTCTTAATTGTTGCACCTCCTGGGGAGAACAAACCGCCCCATTCAACCCTGACTTTTCAGCTAAAAGTGCCATTTCCAGAGCAAATTCTGGTAATTCCAGGGGGATTTTCAAATCAAACGCCAATTGTCGTGGGGAAATACTGGTTAACAACGTAATAGCGATTAATTGCGGAGGTTTTGTTCCGGCTTTTTCCGCTCCAATTTCCACAGCTTCCGCAGCCGCTTTGAGAGCATCATTACCACAAGTTGCGTGAATTGTCAATAAATCCACCCCATAACCAGCAGCAGCGCGACAAGCACCAGCGACAGTGTTGGGGATATCGTGAAATTTCAAGTCGAGGAAAATACGTTTTTCTTGAGATTTGAGGATATCGAGAATTTTCGGACCTGTGCTGGTAAACAACTCCAAACCAACTTTCCAGAAAGTGACTTGAGGAAGTTTATTAATGAGAGCGATCGCGCTATCTAAATCTGGTACATCTAAAGGTACAATAATTTTTTCATCATTCATAATTCTGGTTATTACTTGAATACCTTGTCCATTTTCTGTAGGTTGGGTTAAGCGACAGCGCAACCCAACCTACAAATCAAGGCTTTTTTCAATATAGACAAGGTATTGTTACTTATTACATAATATCT
>NZ_KE384588.1:36057-57743 GCF_000426905.1 Dolichospermum circinale AWQC131C | reverse complement strand
ATCGCTACTTTTCACTAGGTTAGAAAAATGGTTGTGTATTCATACGATTAAATTTACTCAAGCGAAGATTGAAGTCTTTAATCAAATATGAATACTATAGCAATCCTAAATTAGTTATCAAAGAAGTCGGTGATCTGCTACATATAATTCAATACAGCATAAATTTAACTTTGAACCTCGGTTTTTTCTTAATTTATAAGTGTAAATTATAGATATTTGGAAAATAGTTTAAATATTAATATCATCGAAAAATTAACAGAACTTCATATTTATATTTTCTTAATATTTTATTGAGAATTATTTCTATTTATCAACGATCTTGCAATAGTTTCGGCGATTTGGTAAAATTTCAAAATCTAGGCGTAGTATGTCAATTTTTTAAAATTGCAGGAAGTAGAATCTGGAAATGCTTTATTTACAGGTATTTGAGAAATAGGGAAAGTGAGGACGGGGAAAATATTCAGGAGTGATAGAGAATCTTTCGGACAAATTTAGAAATACCTTGATGTACTTTTGTAAAGCAAAGTCAAGGGTGGGTTGACAAAATAGACAGTTTATGATATGGCGATTAGCAAAAATATTTTCTAATTTATCGTATAATAATATTATTTATATTCTTCAATTGACAATTAATAATCGTCCTTTACATTTACAGGTATCAAGACGAGAATCTGATATGTTAACTATTATTACTTTATATGAGCCTGAGCAAACAGAATGGATTAATTATTCCCAAAAGAGGTTATAATGCTAAGTTGTCATATTTGTGGTTCAGATAAATTTACTGAAGAATTAGTTAATGAAACTTTTGAAATCGAAGGTAAACTAATGTTAGTTGAGGGTATTCCCGCTAAAGTTTGTTCTCGTTGTGGGGAAGTAACATTTAGTAGTGAAACTGCTGAAAATATTCGTTTAATGTTGAATAGTAATCAAAAATCCCAGAGAAAAATTGAGATTGATGTTTTTGCTTTTTCTGCTTAATTGATAGTTTGAGTATTTGTCAGTGGATTATATTCAGCTATAATTGTATTCTTATCTATTTGAGGTCAAACAATGAAAGCTTTTGAAGTCATGGGAAAATTTGATGAAAAAGGTCAATTATTATTAGATAAACCTTTAGAAATTCATGCACTTAAACAAGTCAGAGTCATTATCCTTGTACCAGATGAAACTGAATCTGATTCTGATGATACCTCTGTGATGGAAATTAAAGCAAGTTTAAAAACAGCATTACAAGAAGCGAAAGCAGGAAAAAGAATACCTTTAGAAAAAATGTGGGAAGGAATTGATGCAGAATGATTCTTTTTTAATTAATATTGATTTAACTCCTGAATATCAATTGTGGTATTTTTTAAATAAAATAAATGAAGTATTTAACACTAAAACAGAAGCAAGATTTAGTAGAAATAGCTGACAGTTACCCTAATTTACAATGTGTTCAATGTGCTTTAGCTATAAAAAACTATTTACAACTGGCAAGAATCCCAGGTAAACTAATTAAAATTAATACACAAGCAGATTTAGATTATCGTAATTGTTTTTTTATGATGATAGTATTGGAGGTGATGCTATTTCAGAAACAGGATACCATGAAGGAATTATAGTTATAATAGATGGGATGGAAATTGTTTTTGACAATCATCATCCTCAAGGAATAGCAAAAGTAGAATGGTTAGGTAATTTTCAATTTTTTGGTAAGATTCATTTAGGACAAGAATTAATAGTTACTGAAGAAAACTTTTAAGAAATATTCAGGAGAATTGAGGAGAAGATTATGCTAGATGTAACTACCACTAATGGTAATAAAAATAGTCAAGAATATCTCTATGACTTATTAACCAAAATTAAACAACGCCCAGGAATGTATTTAGGAAAAGTATCTATAACTCGGTTAAAAATGTTATTAATGGGGTATAGTATGTCCAGAGGTGAGTTAGGTTTACAACTAACACAACAGGAAAAACAATTTGCTCAATTTCAGAAATGGATACAAGGGAAATATCAAATTAATTCTGCTGAAGGTTGGGAAAGTATTATTTTGTCTCAAGTAGAGGATGAAAAATTAGCTTTTGATTTATTTTTTCAGTTGTGGGAACAGTTTAAGAATCAAGTTACAAGTATTGATCATGTTGTCAAAATTTGATATCAATGTTGGGTTTCGTTTCCTCAACCCAACCTACTTGCTAAATTGCAGAAAGTCAGTGATATTAATATGGGGCATTTTCTTTGCTGGCAATAACAGCAAAACCTAAGCGCGATGATGGTATTCCAGGAGTACAATCACCAGTCTCCACTATGCATTTCCGAATCATAATTGGTGTATCTACAACTTTCACCGAAACATTATAATCTCCCAAATTTTGTGTACTATTTTCTGTCATCATTTTTACTATTTCCTCAGCACCTAAATTGATTGCTGTTTGAGAAGCAAAAGCAGTCATAAAAGTGACTTCAGTTCTTAGTTTTTCTGTCATTTGACGGATAAGCTCTTGACTGTATCCTCCCCCGGTAAAAACGGATGCAATGATTCCTAAAACAGAATTTTTTACTGATGCCCAATTTACAAAAGATTCTGAAGAAAAGTAAACTATTGAATTTGGATGATTAGCTATTATGTTGTTTTTAGTGTCATGGTAAGTATCACGATTTTCATCTTTAATTAGAGGTGGTGTATAACTAAAACTCGTTACCAAACTACTCAAACTAGGTGTTTCTCCATTGAGAATATTAGTAATTGCACTTGCATCTAGTTTGTAATTACCAAGACTGCCTTGACCACAATTAAAGACTGGTTTTTGTTCTGAAGTTGATATGTTATAGGTATAATCATATTTGCAGGTAGTTGACGCACTCTCAGATACAACTTTTTCTGGTGTGATTATCCTTTCTTCCATTTCTACATAGGGAACTTTCTCTTTTCGATAATTAGTAAAAGGAACTGGTACATCTTTGCAAACTTTAAATCTACCACGTCCTATACATTTTTCCTCCTTTCGGACATCAGGATAAGGAACTTTTACCCAGCGATATTTATCCACAGGTACTTTTTTTCTTACTTCAGAAGTTGTCACTTTCCAAGTATGTTTAGCTCGAACTTTAGCCACCAAAAATATCGTATTACTCAGTAAGTTATATTCAAGTTTTTCAATCTCATTTTCACCTTGATTACCTATTTGGACTCGATTGATAGCGGATGAAATACTATTCGCTTGAGATTGCCATTTACTAGCAATGGAATCCAAGTTAGGAATACAATTCAACATTTTTTGGTCAACTGGCTTGAGTAAGTTAATCGTTTGAGGCTTGCTAGTCATAGGATCTTTGACACAAGCCTCAAGATTATACGCTTTCGCTGACTGAGATAATCCCAACAGGCTAAAAATAGTGAATGCGGAAATCAGTGGGAATTTCATAGTTTTCAGGTGTGTTATCAATATTGGCTTCCTTCTAAGCCCTATTCTAAGTCGAAATACTATCTTAAAATATCTTAATTTATCTGTATTTATGTAAATAATTATAATACTTAGAATCTTATATTATCTTGCTATATCTTACAATAATAAGATATAATCTCCGAAATCCTCACTATTATTAAACTATATGAATGTAACAGAAATTTTACAATTGGCAGATCGTTTGATATTGAAACAAGAAGCAAGACACCTAGATGAGATTGAAGAACTAATAATTAAGGGAACTTGGGAAAATAAAACTTATCGGGAAATTTCTGAGGAATGTAATCTTGGTGAAAGTCGAGTAAGAAATATTGGTTCTAAGTTATGGAATATTTTATCTGAATCCTTAGCAACGTCTATTAATAAAGATAATTTTCGCTCTATTTTTAAAAGATTGAAAAATATCGAATCATATCAAAATATTTGCATAGGTGATAATTTTCATTTTTCACAAATACTATATAACTTACCTGCAAATAATCAAATAAACGATATAAATACCCAATCTAAATTATCTCATCACGATTTAACTCTAGCACCCCAAATCATCAAGTTTCATAACAGAGAAACTGAACTACAAACGCTTAACCATTGGATATTAAACCAAACTACTAATTTAATCTCCATCTTAGGATTATCCGGTATTGGTAAAACCACCCTCGTTAAAAGATTTATAGACTTACATCAACAAAAGTTTGAAGTTATTATTTGGAGAAGTTTAAAATTTCCCAAATCCCTAAATTTACTAATTAACGACTTATTAAATACTTGTCAACAAGAACCCAAAGAAACTATAAATGATAAATTAAAACAACTATTTGATATTTTCACAGATAAAAAATGTTTAATAATCCTTGATGATGTACAAAATATCTTTACTCCTCATCAATTCGCGGGAAAATATCAACCAGAATATCAAGACTATCAAACCTTATTCAAAATGATTACAGAAACCCAACATCAAAGTAATGTCATCTTAATCAGTCAAGAACAATGTCCAGAAATGGAATCTTTAGATGAAGAATTATATCCTATTAAGTCTTTAGAATTATCAGGACTAGAAAATATAGATATTCTCAAAAATACCGGATTAAAAGATGAAGATACTTGGTTAAATTTAATGATATTATATACAGGTCATCCATTGTTTCTAAAAACTATTACCATCTCAATTAAAAAGATTTTTAATGGTAAAGTTAGTGAATTTTTAGCAGAAAATGAATTAGTAATTACTCAAGAAATGCAATCTTTATTTAGCCAAATATTTAACAATATATCACCCATTGAACAACAGATTATTTTAGCATTGAGTAAATGTAATCAACCCGTATCTAGAGAATATCTAAAAATTACCTTAGAATTATCTTCTACTAATTTTATTAATGGGTTAGAATCTCTACAAAAAAGGTATTTAATTCAGAAAATTACAGGGGATAACATATTGTTTGATTTATCTCCTATTTTCAGGGAATATGTCAGAAATTTTTGTCAAGATTACAGGACTTAAGCAAAATATTCCTCAAACCCTCATTTCTCTGTGTTCTCTGTGCCTCTGTGGTTCGTTATTCAGTGAATCGTGCGTAAGTCCTAGATTAGTCAAAATTAATTTATAGCTGTTTAGATAATGTTTGGTGAATAAATCTGCAAATATCTTGATTGAAAAATTGTAATTTAAACCTACATCATACCAGCTTTTAAAATCTGATTTGCAGTTAAATTTAATTCAGGAAAAGTTTGAGAAATAACCTGTTCATCATCTCTAAATCTACTGATTTGATATTCTCCATCTACCAAATTACAAACAGAAATAGTAGGTTGTTTAGGATTACCAATAAAATTACGTCCTCCTAAAGCTGCATAATCTATAATCCAATATTCAGCAATACCCATTTCCTCATAATCAGCATACTTTAAATGGTAATCATCACGCCAATTAGTGGAAACAATTTCGATGATTAATGGTATGGAAGCCCCATTACTAATAACTGATTGTTTTTTCCATAATTGTTCATTAGCTAAATTAGCACGATTTAAAACCAACAAATCAGGAAAATAACCAGAATCTTTACCTTCTGGTCTAACTATAACTTGATTAGGTATCACATAAGGAAGATTTAACCCATCAATTTTAGCACTAATTTTGATAGTTAAAAACCCTTTAAGTTCTTCATGATCTCCCACTGGTTGCGCCATTTTAACAATTTCTCCATGATGTAATTCATAACGTATATCGGAATTGTCAGGAAGCGAGTTAACAAATTCCTCGAAGGTAACAATTTTAGTTAAGGTTTGAATCATGACTTTGAACAATTATTAATGATGAAAACATTATAACAGCCGTCAGCAGTCAGTTTTTTTATTTTAAGCTGATAGCTGATAGCTGATAGCTACTTTACTAACCGTATAAAATTCTTCTTACCCACCTGTAACACTTTACCATATAAATCATCAGGCTGAGAAAAACTTAAATCCGCATCAGTAATCTTATCACCATCTATCCTCACTCCACCCTCCTGAATTTTCCTTTTACCTTCGGCGGTACTTTTACATAAACCAGTAGCACCCAAAACAAAGGCTAATTTCGCAGGAAATTGAGGAATAGTAGCCACAGAATACTCCGGTAATGCTCCCTCCCGTCCACCACTTTTAGCAGCCTCTCTAGCCTCATTAGCTGCCGCTTCACCGTGATATTGACGCACCACTTCCCAGGCTAAATACTCCTGGCGATCGCGTGGGTTTTGTGGCAAACTATCTAAAGGTAGATCTGTCAGCAATTCAAAATACTGTGAGAGTAAATTATCTGGTACACCTTGGAGTTTTTGATACTTTTGTGAAGGATGTTCACCCAAACCAACATAATTACCTAAAGACTTCGACATTTTTTGTACACCATCAGTCCCAATCAAAATTGGTAATAACAGTCCAAACTGCGGTTTTAAACCAAAATGACGTTGTAGATCTCGACCGACAGCGATGTTAAATTTTTGATCAGTTCCCCCTAATTCTACATCTGCTTCCACAGCCACAGAATCATAACCTTGCATCAGTGGATACAGGAACTCATGGAGAAAAATAGGACTTTCTTGTTTATAACGTTCTGCAAAACCTTCCTTAGCTAACATTTGTCCTACAGTCATGGTAGAAAGTAGCTCTAAAGTTTTTCCTAAATCCATCTGGGAAAGCCATTGAGAGTTATAACGTACCTCCAACCGACCAGGAGTATCAAAATCTAAAATAGGACGTACCTGGTCAAGGTAAGTTTGAGCATTTCGTGTCACATCAGCCTCCGTTAGCTGACGACGCACCTCAGATTTACCAGTAGGATCACCAATTCGCGCCGTAAAATCCCCAATAATCAGTACCGCCGTATGACCAGCATCTTGAAAAGCCCGCAATTTCCGCACAGGTATACTATGACCAAGATGAATATCTGCCCCCGTAGGGTCAATACCTAGTTTAATTCTTAAAGGACGGTCAGAATTAAGTAACCGTTTTTCCAGACTTTCCGTGTCATGATCATCGTTATGGGGTTGAGGAAAAATTTCTGCCACACCACGATGCAACCAAGAGAAATTTTGCGTCATACTAAGAAATTCGCCATTAAATATACTTTCGACTGTAAAAGTTAGGGTTGTCATCCCTGCTCTGTTTTGCCAGATTACTATAATTACAAAAAATTAACCGTCTTTTGCCATTTAATGAATTACATTTAAATTTACCAGTGAGGAAGTGAGATAGCCGTGTCATCCAGGACTTTTGATAACAAACAACCACAACAGCAGGATTCATCTGAATTTGAGTTTTTTAAAGGAGTCGGTCAGATAACTGGGGGTACTCTCCTATTTATAACACTCCTGTCAAGCTCCATTATAGCGGGGACACTAGTTGGTTTAGCCATTAGTTTCCGTAATTTACCAGATGTTAGACAAATTAAAAACTTTTTTCCTTCAGAAACAACTTACATATACGATATAAAAGGTAAACTTTTAACCAGTATCCACGGAGAAGCCAACCGAGAAGTAGTACCATTGGATAGAATTTCCCCCAACCTGAAACGCGCAGTTTTGGCCAGTGAAGATGGTCACTTTTACGATCATCATGGGATTAATCCTAGTGGAGTTGGCCGTGCTGTGGTAGTCAACATGGTAGCAGGTGGTGTCAAAGAAGGTGGTTCTACCATCACCATGCAATTGGTGAAAAACCTGTTTTTGTCCCAAAAACGGGCTTTTACGCGGAAATTAGCCGAGGCTGTACTAGCAATTCGTTTAGAGCAAATTCTCAGTAAAGACGAGATTCTAGAAATGTACCTCAATCAAGTTTATTGGGGTCATAACAACTACGGTGTGCAAACAGCAGCCCGCAGTTATTTTAACAAATCAGCAGAATATTTAACTTTAGGTGAATCAGCCATGATGGCTGGTTTAATCCAAGCACCAGAAGAGTTTAGCCCTTTTGCCAGCATGAAAATGGCCAAACAGAAACAAAAAGAAGTTTTGGGGCGGATGATAGAGTTAAATTGGATTACCCAAAAAGAAAAGGATGATGCCTTAAAAGAAGAAATTAAACTTGGTAAAATCAGGTCTTTTCAAGGTAGCGCCCTACCTTATGTTACCGATACAGTAGCCCAAGAGTTGCGGAAAAAATTTGGCCGGGATGCCCTACTCAAAGGAGGAATGCGCGTACAAACTACTGTTGATGCTAAATTCCAAGCCATGGCCGAAGAAACCATTAAAGAATGGCACCAAAAGCTTCAGTCCCAAGGGTTATCTAAGAATCAAATGGCCTTGGTAGCAATTGATCCTCGGACGCATTTTGTTAAAGCTCTAGTTGGTGGTGTAGATTATAAAACCAGTGAATTTAATCGAGCTACCCAAGCGCAACGTCAACCAGGTTCTTCATTTAAGCCTTTTGTTTACTATGCTGCCTTTGCTACTGGTAAATATGCACCGAATACCACAGTCATAGATGCTCCAGTCAGCTACCAAGATGGTAATGGTTGGTACTATCCAAAAAACTATGATGGTAGTTTTGCTGGAGCTATGTCAATTCGCGCAGCCTTAGCTACTTCTCGGAACATCCCAGTGATTAAACTTGGTAAAGCGGTGGGAATGAATAAAGTCATTGAAACCTGCCGGACTTTAGGTATTATGAGTCCAATGGAACCCGTTACCTCTCTGCCTTTAGGTGCTATTGGTGTCACTCCTCTAGAAATTGCTAGTGCTTATGCTACCTTTGCTAATTATGGTTGGCAATCACCACCTACCGTAATTGTCCGCATTACAGATAGTGCTGGTAATGTCATTCTCGATAATACACCTAAACCTAAACAAGTTCTCGATTCTTGGGCATCAGCGGCAACTATTGATATTATGACTTCGGTAATTACTGAAGGTACGGGTAAAAATGCCGCCATAAATAGACCAGCGGCGGGGAAAACCGGAACTACATCCTCAGAAAAGGATATTTGGTTTGTGGGTACTGTGCCGCAACTAACTACTGCGGTTTGGGTAGGTAGGGACGACAACAGACAACTAGCACGTGGGGCAACTGGTGGGGTAATGGTAGCCCCTATTTGGCGCGATTTTATGGTAAAAGCACTTAAAGATGTGCCTGTAGAGAAGTTTAAGTCTCCCTCTCAGTTCCCACGTCCTAAGTCAAATTAATAGGTTAGTTGACAGTTGACAGTTGACAGTTGACAGTTGACAGTGGTGATGGGAAATTATTGTTACCTATTACCCATTACCCATTACCCATTACCCATTACCCATTACCTAAATGGTCATTTTGTTTTTTCCAAATCCGCTTTCATCCTTTCTAATGTGACATTCATTTGCTCAAACATTTGTTGTGGAGTTACACCAAACTGACCTAATTGAGTTTTTAGCTGCTGTATAGTCATTTGGGCCATGAAATCCTCTGATAGCTCAAAACGCTTCATAAAGACGCGATATCTGTCCATCATAGATTCCATTTGCTCAATAAACAATTTCTTGCCCTCACGGTCAAATTTACCATAGCTGTTGCCAAGTTGAATGAGTGCTTGATACTCTTCAAACAACTGCTTGGCCTCTTGCTGCACTATTTCCGAGTCGAAGAATCCCATTTTCTTTAATTTAAATGATTACTATTAGTCCAGTAGCTGGAAATTTTGGCTTTACACCTTAATTTTAGTGTAGAAGATTCATATATAAAAACTAGGTTGGTTAAGGTAGGGTTTTTTACCGAAATTTCACTACTTGTTTTCTGAGCTTTGGAAGTAACTTGACAAATTATCCCACAAATTATATTAGGATGAGATGATGTTAATTAAGGAAAAAAATCGGATTATTGCGGCTATTTTAGCTTTTTCTGGGACAATAACGATTCCAGGCTTGCATAAGTTCTACTTGGGGCAACCACTTTGGGGAATAGTGTATGTTTTATTATCTTGGACACCTATTCCCAAGATAGCTAGTGCTATTGAGTGGGTTTGGTATTTAACTCAAGATCAAGAGACTTTTGATCGTCATTTTAATTTGGGTAAAAGTCAAAGTCAGGTAATGCCGCCAGGGAGTAATCAAGTAGAATCAGTAGCTAATGCTGTGCGGGAGTTGGACGCGCTTCGTCAAGAAGGATTAATTTCTGAGTACGAGTTTGAGCAAAAACGCCGCCAGATGTTAGATCAGATTTAGATAGGCTGTAGTGGGATAAATAATCTTCCAGACAAGTAGAGATAAATCCTAAATGTTTCAACTTAGGATTTTTGAAGATATGACCATGACTACAAATAGAAAAGAGTTAAATTCATACTTTAACACCTTCCAATTCCTGATCAGTTAAATCATACAACTTCCGTAATTGATCTAATTTATCACCATCAGCTTGCCATAAACCGCGTCCTGACGCTTCCAACATTCTGCCCAAAATATTTTTAAAAGCTTCAGGATTTGCTGTACGTAATTTTTCCGCCATTTCTGGGTCTAAAGCATAAGTATCCGCAGCTTGATCATAAACCCAATCATCTTGAAAATCAGCAGTTCCACCCCAACCAATTAAAGCCGTCATGCGTTGAGAAATTTCAAAAGCGCCACCAGAACCTTGATTAGCCATTGCGTCAGCCCATTTAGGATTTAATAACTTAGTTCTGTATTCCATGCGCAATAAATCATCTAAATTGCGGGGTGTAGTATCCTGAGAAAAACTTTCCACAAAACTGGCTTGTACCTTTTTACCACTTTGTTTTTCAGCTGCCTTTTTCAAACCCCCCGTATTGGCATAATATTCCTGAATATCAGTTAAACCATATTCTACCGAATCTATTTCTTGAACAATGCGATCGCTAGTTTTTAATAATGTTTGTAATACCTCTGGTCTAGCTTGTCCCTTATCATTTCTGCCATAACTAAAGACATTGCGACTTTCCCAAGTATTCCCCAAATCTTCTCCAGATTCCCAATTACCATCAACCACCCTATCATTAACCAAAGAACCGAAATCACCGGCAGGATTAGAGAACAATCTAGCCGAATAATTTTCCACACCTTGAGCTTTTAAAGCCAAAGCGTGTTTTCTAATAAAATTCATATCTTCTGGTTCATCAATTTCCGCAGCCCGTTGAAACAAATCATCTAATAATTCAATGATATTCACAAAACTATCCCGAAAAATACCCGATAGATTTGCTAACACATCAATACGAGGATGTCCAACTTGATCTAGAGGTTTTAAATCATATCTAACAATTCTTCCAGTTCCCTCCTTCACAGGTTCAGCGCCCACCAACTCCAAGAGAATCCCCAAAGATTCACCCTTAGTTTTAATAGCATCCAAACCCCATAATAAAACCGCCACAGTTTCAGGATATTTCTTATTTTCATCCAAAGATTGAGAAATAATTTTTTTAGCAATTTCCTTACCCCTTTCAAAAGCGGCTGGAGAAGGCATTCTATAAGGATCTAAAGCGTGAATATTCCTTCCAGTTGGTAAAACACCAGCACCATCTCGTAACAAATCCCCACCGGGTGCGGGAAGAATAAACTCACCATTTAAACCCCTTAAAAGATTAGTCAACTCATCAGTAGATTGATTTAATAACCTTGTAATTTCCTCCTCCTCTCCGTGTTCTCTGTGCCTCTGTGGTTCGTTTCCAAAATAAGCATCCAAATAACCAGTTAACTCCTCCTGATTTGGTGCTGCACCTAGAGTATGTAAACCAGAAGAGAAAAGACGATTTTCCAGAACTTGCAAATACTCATATAACTTCACCAAATAATGATCAAAAGCGTGATTACTGAACATTCTCACATTTTCCGGTGTAAAAGGAATCCCCAAGCTTTTCGCATCATCAAAAGGACAATCCACCTCCAAACCGGTATCAAGAATTTTCTTACAAATTCCTTCCTTTAACAGATAATTCTTGGCTGGATCTTCGCGGTATTCTGCAATTAAATCCCGTAAATTTACCAACTCCTTATATAAACCAGCGCGTCCATAGGGAGGGACATTATGAGAGATTAACACCCCATAACCGCGACGTTTAGCTAATATTGATTCTGAAGGATTATTTGCTGCGTAGATATAGAGATTTGGCAGATTTCCTAAAAGAATATCAGACCAGGAATAGCCAGTATTTCCTAAAGGTGAACCTGGCAACCATTCTACAGTTCCGTGCATTCCAAAATGGACAACAGCATCAGCTTGAAAATCATTTTGTAACCATTTATAATAAGCGGCATATTGAGGGTGGGGGGTGAGGTCTCTTTCAAACATTAACCGCATGGGATCACCTTGAATACCCAAAGGAGGCTGAACACCTATCCACACATTTCCTAATTGCACACCACCAATATTAAACTCATCACCATAAGTTTTAATGCCACTACCGGTGAGGTATTTCCATTGTTTTTCTATGCGAGATGTCAACAGATAGCCTAACCATTTTTCTAATGTTCTAGCATTGACGGTATTTTTATTTTGTAGAGACGTTTCATGAAACGTCTCTACATCCATGGGATTAATTTCATCTGCTGCTTTAATTTGTCGAATTAATTCTTCTCCGTCTTCGGGAATATCACCAACTGTATAACCTTGTGCTTTGAGTGCATTTAGTAATTTAATTAAACTGCGGGGAACGTTTAATAATGCAGCAGTTCCCACCGCACCATAACCGGGGGGGAAACCATATAAAATAATGGCAATTTTTCGCTGAGAAATAGGTTTTTGTCCCAGGGAAACCCAGCTTTTGACTCTATTAGTTAAACGCTGTATTCTTTCAGGAATCAAATAAATTTGTTCACCGACTAAACCACCCAGGGGAATTGTATCAATTGCACCATCTAATTCTGGTAAGGCATATAAGACAACGCTTTGCAAACCGCCCACACCTTGGCGCGTCCAAGAATAAATATCTTGAATTAATAACGGTGCTGCGACGATATAAGGGACATTTTTGGCTGCCAGAATGCGTTTAGCTACTTCCACCTGTCTTCCCGCTTCCATAGAACCCGCAGGACCACCAACCAGGGGAAAACCGATGGTAGAAACTATGGCATTAATTTTTACCGCTTCTGAGGAAAGGGAAGGGGTTTCCAGATTACCTTGTTGACGCTGTTGGGTTTCGTAGTCGCTGGTCATCCAATCTCTGACGGCTACGTGACCTTCTACACCGTTGATAAAGATGGGTAGGGGAATTAACCCGGTTTTTTCAAAATGGCGTATCAGTTGGGGAATATAGGGCAGTTTGGTGATGACGTGCTTTCTGTAAAGTAGAATACCAATAACAGGCTTTGTGGGGTGGGCATCTTGCCCGCCTTTCTTATGTGGTTGAGACACTCGCCCTACAAGATACCATTGTAAATACTCACGGGGTGAGGTAAAAAAACCTGGATAGTCAGGATGTAATAAGCCCATGTTGGGAGTTTCCGTGGGTGGTGGTATATCTCCAACCTTTAAATCTAAATATTTTTCCGCAATTGTCCAAAATAGGGAAGCGACATTTTCTGAACCGCCGGCGTTCCAGTAACCATAGATAATTAACCAGTTGCGTAGGTCTTGGACTTTTTGGACTGGGATAAATTTTAATAACTTAGGTCCGATTTTCAGGAAACTGATATAACCAGCAAGTTTGTCTTCTTCTTTACCATTAGTGAATTTATCAAGAATGAATTTAATCGGTTTAGGCATTCCTTTGGGTTTGTCACCGATAGCAAATGCACCGATTTTTGTTAAACTAATTAATTCTAGCGCTGACTCGAAAATGAGACGAATGGGAATATGAGCGATACGCTCCCGCAACCACATAACTTGGTCATAATCAAAGATTAAACTACCAAAGAACACATCTGCATTTTTAAGTGCTGTTTCTACTTCGGTGCTGTTTGTGGTAATGTTGCGATCGCTAAAAACTCGAATATCCAAATCTGGACAGCGAGAACTAGCTAAACTAGCCGCTGTTCGGTACAAGTCCGCGTTAAAGGATTCAAATCCAGCAATTAAGACAATGCGTTTCATCATGCTTTGGCTACGAAATATTTCTTTACCTTAATCTTAAACATTTTTGGGGATTAATGGGGGAATCTCTGCCTAGAGATTAAAATCATATCTATGCTTTTCGGAAATAGATTAACAAGTAGTGGATCATTAAAATACCAGTAAAGTTACTCAAGGAGATACAAATGAAATACGGCATTGATATTGGTCACAACTGCCCTCCTGATAGTGGTGCAACCGGCATAAGATCAGAAGATAGGTTAACAATGGAAGTGGGTAATAAGGTGATAGCTAAATTAGAAAGTTTAGGACATACAGTCATTCCTTGTAAACCCAATAGCGCCAGTACAGTAAATCGTTCTTTAGGTGGCCGCTGTGATAAAGCCAATAGTAACCGAGTAGATTTTTTTGTATCTATTCATTTTAATGCTTTTAATGGTAAAGCCAATGGGACTGAAGTATTTGCGATTAGCGACAGTGGCAGAAAAGTTGCCCAAAAAGTATTAGATGAAATTGTCAAATTAGGCTTTTTTAATCGTGGTGTTAAAAGTGGTTCACACTTGTATGTTCTCAGAAGAACAAATATGCCGGGCATCCTGATAGAATGCTGCTTCATTGATTCTGCCAAAGATATGCAAATATATGATGGTGAAGCCATGGCCAACGCCATAGTTGCTGGCTTAACAGGTAAAGTAACAAATACACCTGTCAATCCTGTTCCTAATGTACCTGAAAATCCTGTTCCTAACTTACCCGCAAATCCTGTTATAGACCAAGGAAGCAATAAAGACAAGAGCATTCTCAGACTGCAACAGAGTTTAAATCGTCTGAAAATTACAGATAAAAATAATCGCCCCTTAACAGAAGATAATGGCATGGGACCGGCGACATCTTCAGCAACAGAAAAATTCCAGAGAATTGTAGGAGTTTTAGCAACAGGGATAGCAGGTAATACCACCTGGGATGCTATTAATCTAATATTAGCTAAACGGGTGATTCAAGGAACTCATGCCAGTGGTGTAATTATTAGATATTTGCAATATCGTGTAGGTGCTGATCCTGATGGTATTTATGGACCAAAAACAGAAGCAGCCATCAAGAAATTTCAACAGCAAAACGGTTTAACTGCTGATGGTATTGTTGGGGCAATGACTTGGCAGAAATTGATAGATTAGTATCAACTTTTTATAGATTCCCGACCTCTTTAAAAAGTTGGGAATCTGAGTTTTTACCTGCTGGCAATTCTCTGGCCTTCGTTTCCTGAACATTCCTGCATAGTTCATCCTTTCGTGACTTGTACGTAAGTCCGATAACTCCTGAATTATCTAAAATAGACTGTATTTTTTGAACCAAGTTGAGTTAGAATGTAATATCCTAAAATATAGAAATATAGATTTATTCATCATCAGCGAGAAATCCGCACCCAAAATCAGGTAAGCGTCGCGCTAGGATGTAATACATTAACGGCATCATCTCAGACTATCAGTTAATTATGGAAAATTCCCCCATCAAGGCAGTTCAAGCTTCTTATTACGGTGACAGTTCCTTCCGCACACCGCCGCCAGATTTGCCTTCTCTACTGTTAAAAGAGCGAATTGTCTATCTGGGAATGCCTTTAGTTTCAGCAGACGAATACAAGCGTCAAATGGGTGTTGATGTAACGAAGCTGATTATTGCTCAGTTACTCTATCTGAAATTTGACAACCCAGACAAGCCCATCTTCTTTTACATCAATTCTACGGGTACATCTTGGTACACAGGTGATGCCATTGGTTACGAGACGGAAGCCTTTGCCATTTGTGATACCATTAATTATATCAAAACCCCCGTACATACAATTTGCATTGGTCAAGCTTTGGGAACAGCAGCGTTGATTCTATCAGCCGGGACTAAAGGCCATAGAGCTAGTTTACCTCATGCCACTATTGTCCTCAATCAACCCCGCAGTGGCACAAGGGGTCAAGCAACAGATATTCAAATTTACGCTAAGGAAGTGTTAGCAAACAAAACAGCTATCCTGGATATTTTCTCGAAAAATACTGGACAGCCCCCCGAAAAAATTGCCAAGGATACTGAGCGAATGTTTTATTTAACTCCCCAACAAGCTAAAGAATACGGATTAATTGACCGTGTTTTAGAAAGCATGAAGGATCTACCCAAACCCCTACCAGTAATTGCTTAACTTATTTACAATCATCCCTTATTTCTTCTAATTATCCATGATGCCTGTTGATTCAGCACTTCGAGTACCTTATAACATTCCTGGTAGTAATCAGTGGCAATGGGTTAGTATTGGTCAACGCATGGCTCAGGAACGCATTCTTTTCTTGAACCAGCCACTTACTACCAATGTGGCCAATTCCCTCGTTTCCTCAATACTGTATCTGGAGTCAGAGGATCAAACTAAACCCATCTATCTTTATATCAATTCTCTCGGTGATCCTGTCCTAGCTGGTATGGATGAAACCGCTGGTATGATGTCAATTAAGGCTTGTTTGGCAATCTATGACACAATACAGTACATTAAGTCAGAAATTGTCACTATTTGCTTAGGTCAAGCCGTGGGTATGGCGGCCTTAATTTTATCATCAGGAAGGAAAGGCAAAAGATTTAGTTTACCTCATGCGAATATCGCCCTGACTCAGTTTAGTGTGGCTACTCGGGGTCAAGCAACCGATATTCAAGTTAACGCTGAAGAAGTTTTGCTGAAAAAATCGGTGATTATTGATATTTTTTGCCAAAATACGGGACAAACAGCCGAAAAAATCTCGAAAGATAGTGAACGTATTTTCTATATGACTCCCCAGGAAGCACAGGAATACGGAATAATTGATCGGGTGCTGGAAAGTACCAAGAATTTAGCAAAATCTCTGCCGGTTTGATCTCCATTCACAATTACGGAAAATCTACAGTTCTATCTTCATAGTCTCTACTAAAATTGTCCTATGCCTATTGGTATTCCCAAAGTTCCCTATCGTCTCCCTGGTAGCACCTACGAACAATGGATCGATCTCGAAGATCGTCTATTTCGGGAGCGAATTATTTTCTTGACAGAGGAAGTAGATGATGGTATTGCTAATGCCATTGTCGCTTACTTACTCTATTTAGATTCCGAGGATCAGAGTAAGCCAATTTATTTGTATATCAATTCTCCCGGTGGTTCTGTAACAGCAGGTTTGGCGATTTACGACACAATGCAGCACATCAAATCTGAGGTAGTGACAATTTGTGTCGGTTTGGCTGCGTCCATGGGATCTTTTCTTTTGGCTGCGGGAACTAAAGGTAAACGCATGGCTTTACCTCACTCCCGGATTATGATTCATCAACCTTCCGGTGGTACTCGTGGACAAGCTTCTGATATCGAAATCGAAGCTAGAGAGATTTTACGGCTACGTCACCAATTAAATCAAATTTATGTTGATAACACTGGTCAAACTTTAGAGAAAATTGAGAAAGATATGAATCGTGACTTTTTTATGTCTGCTCAAGAAGCTCAGGAATATGGTTTAATTGATCGGGTGATTGAAGAACGTATTTAGGGCTTGCTGATAGCGTAGCGTGGCGTTAGCCATATAAAGCTAAAACCGTTTATTCATAGGGGTTTTGAGGATTTTCCGAACAAAAAAGGGCAAGGTTTTGGCAAATGGAGTCTCAAAACAGTTGCATTTTTCCTTCTCGGATATGGGAAATTGAGGATATCCAGATAGCTGAAACTGTTCCCTGTTCCCTGTTCCTTGTTCCCTCCCCTCACAGACAACTTTTTCAGCAAACTTTATTTAGATAGTAGAAAATAATTCAAAATTCAAGATGTAAAGTTCATTTGAATTTTGAATTTTGAATTTTGAATTGGAGTTAAGCCAACATGGATCTTCAAGATTGCTATCGTTTATTGGGTTTAAGGTCGGGAGCTTCTTTTGCGGATGTGAAAGCGTCCTATCGCCGATTGGTACAGCAATATCATCCTGATATTAATCCAGATGATCTCAAAGCAAAAGATAAATTTATTGCGGTGAATGAGGCTTATAAATTCCTGCAAATGATCTTATCACCGGAGGAAATTAAGCCACAGTCTCATGGCCTGAAAACTCAGGTTTCTGGTTTTTCAGAAGTGAAAACGCAGGTAACAACAGCAAATATCAAAGTTACATCTCACCCAGCAAATTTGGAGGATATCGAACAACGGTTAAAATGGAAGACTTATGAACAATTACAGCGGTTTTTACAAGCAAGACGTTTCCCCCAAGCGATCGCTTTAGCGGAGGCTTTACTGGCACGTTTACCAGCAGATGTAGAAGTACGTCAATGGTTAGCGATCGCTTATCAAATCTGGGGACGAGCTTTAATTACAGAAAAACAGTTCCCAAAAGCCAGAATTTATCTGAAAAAAGCCTTAAAAACCGACCCAGACAATAAAGCTTTATGGTCTGAAGTTCAGCAGGATTTTCAGCGTTTGGGAGTTTAGGTAATGGCCATGGAAAAATTATATGTCTAAATCTGTGATTACTATCACCGTTAAGTTATTTGCTGCTTATCAAGAAGCCTATGGAGTCTCTGAATTGATCTGGGATTTTCCTGATGGTACAATAGTTAAGTCGGTATGCGATCGCTTAATTACTGAACATCCAGAACTGACCCAGTGGAGTCAAATAACTCGCTTTGGCGTTAATTTTCAATTTGTGGAAGCAGATACAATTTTACAAAATGGTGACGAAGTGGTTTTAATTCCCCCAGTCAATGGTGGGTGAAACAAAATCATATTATTATTCATTATTATTCATTAATATTCAATTATTCAGAAGTGTTGAATGTTAAGATTTTGATGATCTTGTCCAAGTTATGCACAAGTTATGCAGTGGCATTGGTGATACCAAATTTGAGCAGTTAATGACTCTATTCTCAATAGACAAGGGATCTTACCAGGGTAAAACATAAAGATTGTAAAGTTTTATTGCAGGATTCAACAGTTCTGACTATTAATTAGGACTTACGCACAAGTCACGGAATAATGAACCACGAAGGAACGAAGAAAACGAAGAAAAGAGGGTTTGAGAGATATTTTGCGTAAGTCCTGTTAATATTACAATACAGCGTATATAAAACAATAGGTTTCCAAGTTATAAGTTTTAAATCATTTTTATTGGCTATGATAAATTGCTGGTATCAGAGATAGAAAAAACCTTGAATAAACACTTTTCTCTAGCTTCGTTTTTCCAGTTTCCTACCATTGCAGAGATTTCTCAGTCAATCAGTGAACCTTTAACCGATTTAACAAAGAGTAAATTTACCACCAAGCTTGCTCCCAAAGATTATCAAAAATTATTAGCTAATGTTTTGGGTCGCAACGGATTACGCCCTAGCGAAAACTCGCTAATGGTATCTCTCAGTTCTCAAAAAAATAAAAAATCTTTTTTCTTTTGTGCAAATGGTATAGGTGAAGCATATCCTTTAAATAAATATCTGGGAAAAGAATACTCTTTTTATTTTTTAGAATCAGGTTATATAATAGAAAATAGGAGCACAGAAAAGAATATTAAAGCGATTGCCTTGCATCATCTACAGGACATTTTAACTATTCAACCTGAAGGCGAATATTTCTTAGCAGGTTACTCTTTTGGATGCTTAGTCGCCTATGAGATAGCCAAACAACTTGAAGAAAAAGGGAAAAAAGTCGCTTTTTTGGGCATACTTGATATGTATAGAAATAATTCTAGACTTAAGCATTTTTTGGACCTTAATACAAGAATGAAAAATTTAACTACGTTAATTATCACTAGAAATTTTGGTCAAATTGTTACTAAGTGTCAAAAAATAGTTAATAGTTTTACATTAAAGTTGCAAATAAAGTTGAAGTTATTAACTGATTTAGTTATCCAGAAAGAGATTGATAAAACTGATAATAGTATTGATTCCATGGCTGAGTCCATGTATATTTTAGATAATACTTTAGAGCAATATAAAATGGATGGATATCATGGTAAAATTACTCTATTTCTCGCAGAAGGACGGATAAACTCAAATCCAGTTGAAAAACTAATCTTTCTTTTATTTCATGGTTATGGTTGGACTAGGGAATCTCTATCTCAAATCTATAAAGTATCTGGTAATCATCACTCCATGATTCAAGAACCTCATGTAAAGCTATTAGCAGAAAAATTAACAGTTTGTATAGATAAGGCTTTGGGAGATTCTGAGATTTAGTACCAGAATCTAGCAAAACAATCCTATAGTATGGTGGTTTTGAGATCAAGGAGTAGTGTAAAAAAATGATTATGATCAGGTTTGTTTTTACGGCTATTTTGCTGATATTAGTCACAGCCTGTACTAGTATTGCCTTATTACCAACACCAGAATTAGTGCAAAAAGCGATCGCATTCCAGCTAGAACAAACCCAACAGCAACTTAACCAACAGCTAGATTTAAACTTGGAAAAATTTGATATTCAGCGGATATCTATTACTCAACAACAACCGTTGACCATTGAGAACTTACCAGCTTACCGGGTACAGGGAAATTATGACTTGACAGTGAAATTGCCAAAACGCAGTTTTAAACAAGTGCAAAAACCCTTTGAGGTTTATCTACAAATTCAGAAAGAAGGTAAAAGTTGGCGGTTATTAATACCAGAAAAAAACTCTCAATATCCTCAAATAAAAGGCAAAAGTTACTTAATTCTTTAGTCATTTCCATTCAAGTGAGGTACAAGCAGTAATAATTAAACGCAGATAAACGCAGATAAACGCAGATAATTTTGTACTTCATTAGACTGGGAAAGGCTATAATTAGGTATTGGCAGTTTTCAAGATTGCCTGTATATTATATTTCAATATTGCATCTCCAAAAGGATTTTATGGTAATTGAAAAACCGCAATGGTTTAAAACGGCTTTCCAAATCAAAGGTTCAGTAATTACTGCTATTTACCAACGGGTGATTTTAACTGGGGCTTTCGGAGTATTAGTTTCTATACTTTATTATAGTAAAGTCCCGGTTTCCCAACCCATTTTAGCTAGTGTTATTCCCAGTATAGTCTTAGGTTTATTATTAGTATTTCGGACAAATACAGCTTATGAACGTTTTTGGGAAGGGAGAAAATGCTGGGGTTCAATGGCTAATACTATCCGCAATTTAGCCCGACAAATCTGGGTATGTGTTGATGAAAAAGAACCAGAAGATAAAGATAATAAAATTGATGCTTTAAATTTACTTGTGTCCTTTGCAGTAGCGACAAAATTGCATTTACGAGGTGAACCTATCAATAGTGATTTAGAAGCATTAATACCCGAATCTAAATATATCAAATTAAAGATTATGAATAATCCTCCTTTAGAAATTGCTTTTTGGATTAGTGATTATTTACAACAGCAGTATAATCGTAATTGTCTCAATAGTTATCAAATGGCTTCTTTGCAAGAATTGTTGAATATTTTGGTAGATAATTTAGGTGCGTGTGAACGAATTTTAAAAACACCCATGCCCCTTGCTTATGCTATTCACCTCAAACAATTATTGTTTTTATACTGCTTCCTTTTGCCATTTCAAATAGTAGAGAGTTTGGGTTGGTGGACTGGGTTAATTTCTGCTTTAGTCAGTTTTACCTTATTCGGTATTGAAGCCATTGGTTTAGAAATTGAAAACCCCTTTGGTTATGATGAAAATGACTTACCTTTAGACGCAATTTGCCAAACCATGAAACGGAATATTGATGATATCATCAGCTTAACTCCTAGTGTGCAAAAATTATAATCAGATCGGAAACTGCTGTAATT
>NZ_KE384588.1:24226-36032 GCF_000426905.1 Dolichospermum circinale AWQC131C | reverse complement strand
CGCACCACAAGAGTTTTATTATTAATATCTGTACTTCATAATATCGGAAACTGCTGTAATTTATCAGTTTTAATCTGCGTTAATCTGCGTTAATCTGCGGTTAATGATTCTCAAAATTTGATTCTGTGAGTTTGATTATAAACGGAGATACTCCCTCAACAAATGCCTGAGTAGATTCATAGGGCATAACATTTTTCCCAGTTATTTTTATTCCCTGACTTTGAGATACACAATTGAGATAATGCCCTAATCTTTGATCTGGACTTTCTTGTTTGCTTTCTTTACTAATACCCAGAGATTTTTGTCCCATAACTAATAAGGTAGGATAGGGAATTGCAGCAATATCACTACTGTAATCTCTTTGCCAAAACCTCGCTAAAAAAGCAAATACGGCATAACGTCCATTGATATTTTTAGCATCTGCTTCCAGCATATTTAACCATTCATCATCAACATTTTCACTAGCAGCAAACAATTTTTCCACGGAGAAAGAATACAAAAATTTGCGGGTGCGAGCATAGCGGAAAAAAGCATTACCTATGGGGGATGTAAAAATACTCCAAAGTAGATTTTGTTGCCATTTAGGGGCGTTTTTAGTAATTACTGGCCAAGATGTAGGATCAGAAAATACTAACCCAGCAATTAATTCTTTTTCCAGTTTGACTAATTCAATAGCAACTGGTAATAAAGCTCCTTGCACTACGATAATAACAGGTTTTTTGACCACAGTTTGCAAGAAGTATTGTAACTGTTTTGCCCAGTTAATTGGTTTGTGTGCTAGAGGTGGCATATCACTTTCACCACAACCCAGTAAATCGGGATTGTAAATAGGATTTTGGTGATTTTTATCATACCATTCTCGACAGAATCGCTGCCAAAATTGCCGGGATAATCCTACTCCTATGGGATGAATTAACAGTAAAGGAATACCCGTTGCTGGAGAATTGAGCGGTTGATGAATTTCGTAAGCACAGCGGTAATTTTGCCAAAGATAATATTGGCTAGGAGATGCTGTTTTAGATTTAGATAAGGACATAATTTCAAGTTTTTATAGGGGGAGTTTTAAGAATTGCTAAAAAATGATGCGGGGATGAATAAATTGATAACCGGCATCTTTAAGTTTTTGATTGGATACCCAGGCATTATAGGGGCGGATATTTTTATTATTTGCATCCCAAATAACATTAGGTAAATTATTTTTTTTCATCACATGATCAAGTAATTCTTTATTCGTGAGATGACTATCATCAACAAGATTATAAATACCTTCTAAGCGATGTTCACGGGCAAATTCTATAGTACCAACTATATCATCAAGGTGAATCCAATTGGTGATATCTTCGCCATTACCAGCGCGGGTTGTTCCTGCGGCTCTAGCAAATATTTTTACTAATTCTCTACCGGGTCCATAAATACCACCTAAACGGAGAATACAGACGCGGGTATTTTCATTATTTGCTGATAATAATATGTCTTCTGTTTTTCGTAGCAGTTGAGAATTGCGATTAGCTGGTGCTGGTGGACTTTCTTCGTCTACCCATACGCCATTTCTATCTCCATAAATTGAATAACTACCTGTATATATTACTTGACGAACATTAGGAAATTTGGGAAGTAGAGAAACTAGATTTTTAGCAGTTTGTACATAGGTTTCTTCATAGGAATCGGCGTTTTTTGCTCCTACACTTAACAAGACAACATTCTGATTTCTTAATACGGCTTTTAACCCTACTAAATCGTTACCTGGAGTGACAATAACTTTGGGTGCAATTGTTTCTAAAACTGGTATACGTTCTGGGCTAGTTGTGGTGACCGTCAGCAGAAAATTACTGTTTGACTGCCAATATTTGCCAACTGCATAACCTACGTAACCACAACCAATGATTGCAATATTCATGATGTTTAATAGAACTAAAATAAATTCAACTATTTTTAAGAATTACCAGTTAATAATCAAATAGTACAGGAATATGCAAGTTTTTAACTAATGGCTATTAGGTTAACTTTTTTATTTCTGGCTATTCATATCTATAACGGTAGGTTGACTTGGTTTTTTGCTTTTTAGCGACTAGATTTGATTTTAGGTATGAATTGTACCATCTGGCATGATCGCTCCGGCTAAGTTAGCACCAATTAATTTTACCAGCAAGCGATCGCCTGAACGAATTCTTGCCCCTGTCAAATCAGCACCCCGCAAATCAGCCCCGCTGAAATCCGCACCAACCAAATTTGCCGAGCGTAAATTTGCCTCTCTTAAATCTGCTAAAAGTAAGTTAGCTCTAAATAAATTGGCTTCTGACAAATTCGCACCTCTCAAAATCACTTTGTGCATAAAAGTATCACTGAGATTAGACCTGCTTAAATTAGCATAACTCAAGTTTCTTCCAGATAAGTCCCGATTACTCAAGTTAGCGCGACTAAAATCTTTACCACTCAAATCTGAATTTGGCTGTGGTTGTTGATAGGTTGTTTTTGCTGAGTAAGAGTAAGTTTTGGATGGTTTATCTGGTTGAGAATTAGGGGAAAGGGGCTGTTTATCTCCTAAAGAGCGCAATTTATCCCGCGCCATATTCAATGATTTCAGCTTTTCGTGGGCTTTGTGCTGTAAACGCGGATTGTCTTTTGGGAGGCGGTCTGGGTGCCAAACAAACACTAAATCTTTATAAGCCTGATTTATTTCTTCCAGTGTGGCCCCCGGCTCTAATTCCAAGATTCTGTAGTACCGCTCCAATTCGCTCGTCATGATATATTAGTGAAGATGAAGATAATAATTGAACAAATGATGGGTTATGCAGTCATTTGTTCAGTATAACGATTGATTGCTGCTGCTATCGGCATGGAATTGAACAAACTATTCAACCCACTGGCGGAAATTGTACCAAGAAGCTTCAGCAATGCCCTGAACTTATTTAGAGTTAGGAAAAAAAGTATTTTTGCGGCAGTTAGGAGTCCACAGGGAAATGTGAGAATTTTTGAGAATCCTCGAAAATTTAATCCAGTGTATTTAAAATAAATGAACTACAACATTTAAAAACAAAGTCTTATCTGATCAATCCATTTCGCCAGCGACCAATGGCTTGCAAATATGCTACAATGGGGACGCGATAAACCTCAATAACAATCCAAACAATAATTGCTAAGTGCGACAAAAAAGTTAATACTGTCCAAATCAATGGAATCCAGGTAAAAAAATCATCAGCCGCAGGGGGAAAACAATATACCGTAATACCTATCAAAGTTGTCGGTAAAATGACAAAAGCAATGGCAGCTAAACTATAACCCCAACCTAATTCCACACCTAATAATTGAGCTTGAGTCCACTTAAATCCATTCCAATGCCAAACTAATGGTGGTTCTCTAGAAGGCATTTTCACTTGCTGTAGTTCCAAATTGACCGTAAGAATTTCGTGGCAAAAATCACAGCACATAGCCTCCATCATTGGCATTTGCGAAATTTTACCAATACGACATACTGGACATGGATAATCTTCTTGAAAGTTTAAAGATTTTGATCTAATTGGGGAATTGTCCATGATTAAACTACTCTTTTTTCAACTTTCCTATGATCTTATCTATTCCCTACCCTAAATAAGCCTGTTTAACTTTTTCATCTTTAATTAAATCTGAGGCTGCACCTGTTAAAATCATAGAACCTGCTTCTAATACATAGCCTCGGTCTGCAATTTTCAAAGCTAAATTAGCATTTTGTTCAACTAATAAAATCGTAACTCCTGTTGTTCGTAAATTCTGAATAATTGTAAAAATTTCTTTAACAATCCCAGGGGCTAAACCTAAACTGGGTTCATCTAAAAGTAAGAGTTTTGGTCTACTCATTAAAGCCCGTGCAATAGCTAACATTTGTTGTTCTCCACCGCTGAGAGTTCCTGCTAATTGATTGCGTCTTTGTGCTAACCGAGGAAATAGATCAAATTGCTGAGAAATATCTGTTTTAATATTTTTATCTCCACGCACATAAGCCCCCAACATTAAGTTATCAAAAACCGTTTGTTTGGCTAAAATTCTCCGCCCTTCTGGACAATGGGCTAAACCAAGTTTTAACATTTCATGGCCTTGACGACGATTGATATTTCGTCCTTGATAAATAATATTGCCACTTTGGGGATTTAGCATTTTAGAAATTGCTTTTAATGTGGTAGTTTTTCCAGCCCCATTTGCACCAACTAGGGTGACTACTTCACCTTTTTTAATAGTTAAATTAACTTTTTTTAAGGCTTGAATACCACCATAACTGACATTGATTTCCTGTAGATCTAATATGATTTCCCTGGTTAATTGATGTTGATCTGTGTTCATTATCATTCATTCCCTAAATAAGCTGCAATTACCTTTGGATTGTTTCTAATTAGAGATGGTTTATCCAAAGCTATTAACTGTCCAAAATCTAAAACTGCAATCCGATCACACAATCCCATAACTAATGGTACATGATGTTCAATTATAATAATAGTGAAATGAAAGCGATCGCGCAAATCTCGAATAAATTCACTCAATTGCTGTTTTTCGTTAAGGTTCATTCCGGCCGCAGGTTCATCTAAAAGTAAAATTTGCGGTTCTAAAGCTAAAGCCCGAGCAATTTCTAGACGACGTTGATCACCATAGGCTAAATTTTTAGCTTTTTCTTCGGTGCGATTATCTAAACCAATTAATGTTAATAATTCTAAGGCTTTTTCTCTACTGTTTTCCTCCTCCTTGACTGCTAATGGTAAACCTAACACTCCTGTAATAATATTGCTGTGAGTGTGTAAATGTCTGGCAATAATTACATTATCTAATACCGATAATTCCCCAAATAAGCGAATATTTTGAAATGTTCTCGCAATTCCTAAACCCGCAATTTGATGAGGTGGTAATTGAGAAATTACTCGACCTTGATAAATTAATTCACCACTAGAAGGAGGAATTAAACCAGTAATTAAATTAAATAGTGTAGTTTTACCAGCACCGTTAGGTCCAATAAAGCCAAAAATCTCTCCCTGATTAACCGAAAAAGATAGATTATTGACTGCGACTACACCACCAAAACGACGGGTTAATTCTTTTGCTGTTAACATCATCTTAACTATGATTTATGTGATTTAAATTCAAAAAAGGTGAAATTGTCAAGTTTGTTTGAGAAAATACCTTTTCAATGTTAAAGATTTGCCTTTTTCCCCTTCCCTCTTTTAGCAGTAATTGAAAATTGAGATATTTTTAACTTGATTTGCTTGAAAATATCAGGAGTGACTAAACCTTGGGGAAAAAATATTGTACCAATGACAATTAACAACCCAAAAATAATTAATCTTCCATCTCGTAAAAAGTGAGATAACCAACTTGGTAAACCACCTGTATCAGCGAGATTTCTTAATACTTCTGGTAAAGCTGTAAATACCATTCCCCCTAATACTGCACCTAAAAAACTTCTAGAACCACCAATTAACACAAAGGTTAAATAGATAATACTCGCGTCAAAAGTTCCTTGACGAGCATTCCAAGTATTCAGAAAATGGGCGCTAACTGCGCCAACTACCCCCGCTAAAATTGAACCCAAGGTAAAGGCTAAAACTTTATAATAGGTGGGGTTAATTCCCATTGCTCCCGCTGCTAATTCATCTTCACGGATAGCAATAAAAGCTCGGCCAATACGAATACGTTCTAGACGATAAATCACCACCATGCTGATAATTAATAAAGGTAAAGCAATCCATAAATATTCTATTGGTGTTTGGAAAGGTTGGGGAATACCAAAAATACCAACAGCACCACCTGTGATCTCTAAATTTAAAGATATCACCCGCAAAACTTCCACAAAAGCAATGGTAGCAATTGCTAAATAAATTCCTCGCAATCTTAAAGCGGGAACTCCCACGGCTATACCTAATAAACCGGAAATAATTCCAGCAATTAACATCTCAAATAATAAGATATGAATTGGGAATAAATCACTATTAGATATAAAAAATTTAGTAGAAAAAATAGCGGCAATATATCCACCTATAGCATAAAATCCCGGACTAGCTAAAGATAATTGTCCGGTCATTAATGGCAGATAAAGTGATAGTCCTAGCAGTGAGCCTAAGACCATTGAGACAATTAAAGAGCCGTAAGTAGAGAAAAATTCAGCCATATTTTGGTGTGGGAGACATTTTGCATTTTACTTATAGTCAGTATACATCAATCTTGTGCCTGATTGACTGACAATATGCTGTATTAAGAAGCATTTGTCCACCAATTTCGCAAAGGATGATTTTTTGGAGGTTGATAATGTCCTTTAATTCTAATTGCATTGAGTACATTATTTAATAATAAATGATTAACACTTTCTTTTTCTGACCAATATTTAATTATTTCTGGAGTTGATACAATCTGAAGATCGGGAAAAATTCTTTTAATAAACTTGATAGCTTTGTTGTCATCAGTGGCCACTGCCCATTTTCGATGTACTGCAATAGCAAAAGTTGCAGCTTCACCATCATCCAGGTCAGCAGCATAATTAACAAAAGATTCCTCCTCTTCTTCTGATGCAAAATCTACCACTTTTAATAAACCTTGTGTGATAGCTGTCTCAAATTCTAACACAGCATCATTTTCTTCTTCTTGAAGTTTTTGCAGTGTTTTTAATTCTCTTTCTTGTACAACTGTAGTGACGATAATTTCAGCGGGAAGAGATTTCAAAATTGCTAGAAATTGACCTGACGCACAGAAATTAAGAATACAACAAGCATCAAGGATAATATGGGAGTGAGTAATTTTCATAACATACTCCTCACTTCCCAGTAGTTTGGATTTGACGCAAATCAAAATCTGTATCTTCTTCTATCATTCCGCTTGAGTAGTACCTGAGTAGTGCAGCAATACGACGGGCTTCTAAACGGTCAACATGGAGAAATTCACTAAAACGCCCTTCTGTAATTAAACCCTGATCTAGTGCTTCAATTGCTAGATGTTGATAGTGCAATGGCATCATATCAACCCTTTGGGGAATTTGTTCTAAACCCAGTTCTTGCTGTACTTTTCTGACTTTTAAACCTCTATCTCGCAATTTATCCCAAGTTCCAGAAGGTAGAAGTTCCATTTCTTCTAACCGATACACTAGGGCTTCTACGGACACACCATAATAATGAGCTAGTGTAAATAAATTGGTTGGTGTGAATTTACCATGAGTACGGTACATATCATTAAACCGTTTCAATAGGCCACTAGTTGGCATAAGGAAATATTTGGGAAAAGTTTCCGCTAGTTGTTCACTTTCGGGAAAACGTTGATATTGACCATCAAAATGAAACTCTGGTTTTTGCCGATGCGCTAAAAAGTGTAGATATCCATGCGCCATTGACCAGCGCCGACGCTGTTCTGGATGGTGGGCATTTATAGCCATACAACCGCCAATTTGCTCATTATAACTATATATTTCTGAGTATTTTGCTGGCATTGGCAAATAGAAGATCCGTAAACCTACATCTTGTTCTAAGATGTCGCGTAGTTGAGGAATGGGAGCATCACCTAAGCCTAATCTCTGACGTTCTGCAACGGCTATACTTTCCGCAGCAGTTTTGATAGGCATATCTGTTACTTGATACTCAAAAGGATAGTTACGCGCTATTGGCGCATCCATGATTTTTTCAAGTTCCAGATAATTCTGACATAATTCCTCTAAATGCAGGATAAATGGTTCAATTTCTGCCTGTTGTTCTTGATTACGTTGATAAACTGCCCGAAACTGCACTTCAAAAGGTTGGACTATTGGCCGTTGACGCACAAATTCACTTATTGAACGCCCGTAAGCACGAGCAAGTTTAATGAGTTCGTTCGCTTTGATGCGACGTTCTCCTTTTTCAATGGCGATCATAGTGGTGCGTGCAGCATCAATAATCTTGGCTGCATCCGCTTGAGTCATGTTGCATTTTTTACGCGCTTGTTGGAGGAGTTCTCCTAATGTCCGCAGATCAATGTTATCCAGAATGTTGGTAGTCATGATGTTTCTTTGATAATGTCAGGTAATAATTATATTAATTTAGCTATAATGTCAGGTTTTAATATAGTTGACAAATAGATTACTTGTTAATATTATAGTTACAAGTGCATCACCTGTAAATACTTTAATTCATTATTAGTCAATCAGACTAATAAGAACGATAATTTAGGAGTAGTGAATCATGGGTTAGATATGCCTTCCAAAAAACCGCAAATGACAATTCGCATAGAAGAAGATGAATATAAATACTTAGAAGATTGGGCTACTAGAGAGTTTCTCAGTGTTCCGCAATTAGCTAAGGTGATTGTCAAGAGAGCGATCGCCGAAAACAAAAAGTCTCAACAGGTAAAATCACCATGACAGAAGACGAAAAAATTTCCAGACACGCAGCTACAGACAGAGATAAATGTCAAGAAATGGCTGATAAATACGGATGGGAATTATTGAAAGTAGAACCTACTAATAATAAACTTCTCAAAGTTGATTGTGTGTTTGAAGGTGAAACAGAATTTCCTAGTTATTATGAGGAATCAGAAAATGAGTAAATATATTATTTTTAAAGCAGATAAAGGACAGTTAAAAAACTGGGAAAGAATGTTATTATCTCATACTGGAGCTTGTACTGATATCCTAGCTGAACATTATGATGGTTCTAAAAAACCTATTCCCGAACCAGGTTATAGACTCAAGGAATTTAGTCAAATTGAAGAATATGTAGATCCTGAATTTCCAGGTGCAAGTACACATTATAGAATTGGTGATTGGGAAGTTTCCAAGGTAGAAGAATATGTACCAGATTTACCTCTGGGTACTTTTGAATCAGTAGTTATTTGTTATTGTCGTTATTCCCCAGTAAATACCCCATTAAAACCATTACCAAAAATCCAAGTATCCCCTAGTCTAAAAATAGAAATTTAATCATAACAATATACAGCAATTTCAGCTTGAGTGAGGTACACCTTATGCGGGCAAGACTTGTACTGAGCTTGCCGAAGTATGCCCGCACCACAAGAGTTTTATGATTAATATCTGTACTTCATAATACCGGGAAATGCTGTATATCAAGAATGTGTTTTAACAACCCAACGGCGAAATAATTCTACTATTATTTTCCAGCGTCCCTGATTTTCTACCACATCATGACGTTTTAAAGTTTCTAAAGCTTTATGTAAATCAGTTTCATTTATTCCCGTCAACTCAACTAAATCATTTACATTTAATCCTTGGGGATATTTTGCCAGATGGGTTAAAATTATTTGTTGAGTATGATCATTATTTTCTCCAGCTTGACCCCAAACACCATGAAAGTAATTACTACCTCTTTGGAAAAACTCCGGTTTCGTGACAATTGTTTCTACATCTTCCACAGTCAAAATATGGTCGCGGTTTCTTCCTTGTTCAAAAATAAAATCATTATATAATCGCACTAAATGAAAACCTACCAACTGCACTAAATAAGGTTGTCCATAGGTTAAATCATAAATTTTATCTAGTGCTTCCGGTGTGTAGTCTAATAAAAAATCTTCAATAGCTGGGTTAGCGAGAATTTGACCAGTTGCACCACGACTTAGAAAACCGACATGAATAGGTAGAACACTAGCAAAAAAAGGTTGAAAATAATCTGCTGTCATTTCATCTAAGGTATGCAAACCAGCAAAAGCAAAAGCAACTTGAGAATGTGCTTGGACTAAACTACGCAAGAAACCCATAAAATCTGGGCTAATTTTTCCGGCTTTAATTAAATCTTCAATTTTCTCAAATTCATCTATAGCAATAATTAACCCACCGGATAAATTTTTAATTACTTTTTCAAAATAGCGATTAAAAGTCCGTTCGGGAAGTTTTAATAAATCATCATCATGGGGAGGTTCAATATTCACAACTTGGGAAATTTCATCACTAATAGCCATTAATATTTCACCTACTCCTTGGGTGACATCTCCTAATTTTAGTAAATTCACATAAACAACTTTGACATGATTATCTAAAGAGTCAGCAGCATTGAGTAAAATCGAAGTTTTACCCATACGTCTATGACCATAAATAACTACTGACTGGAGTTGAATACCCCTAGGCCAAAGTTCTTCTAATCGTCTCATAATATCTTCTCTACCAATAAATAAATTACCCATTACAGGGTCGCCGACAACATAATGATTATTGACAGGTTTATCAATAACAACTTTCCCAACTTCACCGGCAATTTGTAATAGTTGCTGTTGCCAGTTGTTAGCAATATCTATAATTAATTTTTTTTCTGCTTTGGGTAGGGTATCGGCTGTATTTAAAATAGTTTTCAGTTCGCCTAATGCGCGATTTAAAGCCAAAGAACGAGACGCACGGGAGACACTACGGTTAATGATTTTTATATCTTCAATTATTTTGACAAATCTATCTAATTTTTGCCAGGTGGCAGGACGTAATAAATCTGATGTGGGAAATGTAGGTATTTCTAGATTAGCAATAGAGTTCAAATCTTTTACATCGTTAAATACTGCTAAAGTTTGAGCAAGAATATACATTTCTTCCCCATACAGAAGAGAACGAACAACGGCAAATGCTTCTGTGGCTTTATTGGGTTGTTTTTCATGCAGATACCAAAAACCAGCAGCAGCAGCACGGGAGGGAGTGTCCAGGCGGGTATTTGTTTTTTTACTTACACGAGTAACTTCTGAGTAATAGTCTGGTGCATAAGGATAAATATCAAGGCGGGTACTTCTTTTTTCACTTACATCAGGAAAATCAGCAGATGTAAAATACATTAATTTCCAATCATAAGTAGTTTCTGCTAACTGAGAAATAGACCAAATTATTTCTTCTTCTGGCTTTATTTTCAGTGCCTTATTCACTGCGTTAACTACAGGAGTATATTGCATGGTATAGGCCAATAGTTGATTAACATTATGTATGCCGTTTTCCCAGTCTTGTAATAACCAGTTTTTTAAGTATGAATCTAAATAGAGTAAAGGGATAGAAGTAATTCTGGGTAGTAAAAAACTGCTAGTTCGGAAATAACCCAAGTTTAACAGCAAGCCAAATAACCAATTTTCCAAGTGTAAGGAAGCTAAAAATCCCGCCAAAACTCCCGCCAAAACTCCCGGCCAAACTCCCGATAGCGCAAATCCCATCACAACTGCCACCAGAACTTTCACCACAACCATAACTTTCAGCATATCTTCCGCCACACCTTCTGCCATATCTTCCCCCACATCTAGATCCAGTCCCACACCTTGTACTGCAACGAACGTCACACCGAACGTCACACCGAACGTCACACCGAACGTCACACCGAATGTTACACCTCCTGCTACACCTCCTGCTACACCTCCTGCTACACCTCCTGCTACACCTCCTGCCACACCGAACGTCACACCTCCCGCCACACCTCCTGCCACACCGAACGCCACACTTCGTGCCACGTTTTCCCAGTTAATACGCAAGCCTAATGCTTGCAGAAATAAACAAATTAATATGGGTATAATTATTGTTAAGATTACACTTTGAAATAACAATTTTAAGATTACACTTTGAAATAACAATTTGCGCTGAACAGGATTTTGGCGTAATATTTTTATTCCTTCACTCCAATTCATTTCTTTTTTAGGAATATAACCCCCGCCAAAGGTATCAACATACCACCGCAAAGCCTGGGGAAAATAAAACACCCAATACAACAATAGTAGGTAATCTAAAGGATTCCATAAAGAGAGAGGACGGCGTAATTTAGGGGCTAAATCTAAACGCGGTACAGGAGATTTGTTATTCATAATATGGTTTTGGTGTTGCTTAATCTGTGTATGATTTTAAAATTTAGAGATATTATATCTCATA
>NZ_KE384588.1:22187-24110 GCF_000426905.1 Dolichospermum circinale AWQC131C | reverse complement strand
ATTTGGTATCACCAATACCAATGCACAACTTGGACACAATCCTCAAAATCTTAACATTCAACATTTCTGATATCATACTTCTCAGTTAAGGATTTTCGTAGGTTGGGTTGAACAAAGTGAAACCCAACAAACCCTCGTAAATGTTGGGTTTCGTTCCTCAACCCAACCTACTCTACTACTCTACTGAATCTCTGTATGATTTTGGAATGTAGAGATGTTCCATGGAACGTCTCTACAAAAGAACGTCGTTACAAAGTTTTTGCTTTATACAAATCATAACAAAGTTGGGTTAATTTTTGCGGGTGTCCACCACTTTCTTGAATCAGTTCTTGAATATCTGCTTCTGTAAAATCAATTGTAGTTGGTTGTAACCGCTTGGCAATAAAATCACGGCTGGTTTTTTCATTCCAAGGTTGAATATCTACTTGTTGACAAATACCCGATAAGGGTGATGTTTCATAACTATCATTAAATAATGTTTCTAAAGATTCATTGGCAGCTAAAACTAATTTTAAACAAGCATTTTCACCTTCAGCTAAACCTCGTAAATGATCTCTGACATCTCTTGTAAATCCTACTCCATTCAATTTACCAACATTATCTAAAATTAATAATACTTTTTTATTTTCTAAATCTCTAGTAAATCTATAACCTTTATTATCTGGTATATCAAGTTTTTCACATATAGCAAAATAAAAATCTTCTTGATTATGAATAATATTCATATCTAGAAAAACGTTTTGACGTGGTGAGCTTAAAAGATTTACTGATTGTTGGGAAACTGCATATAATAAGGATGATTTACCAATTGCTTGTTCACCAATAATCGCTACACTACTGGCATTATTGAGAAGTTCAAATATTTCCTTTATTTCTTTCTCTCTACCAAAGAACTGTTTATTATCATCTACTTTTCCAGTTATGGGAACAAAGGGATTTTGATTATTTAGTGGTGAACTTGGTTCGATTTCAGTTATTTCTATATTAGGTATTCCAGGAGCAGAATTAGATGAATATTCTTGATAAAAGTATTTTATAGGATTTTGAAAATTTCTTTTCTCAACTATAATCCCTAAATCTTGTTTTAACTTTGTAAATAATTTCCCTCCTAACACTCTTGTATGTTGACTATTCATGTTAATTTTAGCTGCAATATAATCATAACTTTGATTTTCCCAAATACCCAAAAATAGACTCTCTTCTACAGAATTTAAAATTGGTTTTCTCTTTTCTGATAATACACGATTGATAAAATTTAAAGCTTTTTGAGAATCCATTGGACATATTTTGAGTAAATAGGTTAAATTTAGTAATAGGCTAATGATTTTACATTCTACCCTACAAACCTACATTTGCCTACATTTACCTACATAAATTTTCATAAAAAATGACCTACAACACCCAACCTATTCAATATAGACTATAGGCCATGATAGAGACATGAAAAAAAACACATATCCCAGGAGTGTAAACCCATGTCTCTACAACCCACTGAAAAAGATAATCTTCCTACTCAGTCTGATAAAACAACCAAAATTTTAGAAACTGGGGAGAAGATGGTTGATAAGTTCACTAAATCAGAAATCGTTGAATTAACACAGGTCGTAGGAGAAACAATCAAGAATATTATGACAGTGTTAGTTACATCTGGAGGTAAACCTGTTGCTGTGATTTTAGCTATTGCGGTTTTGATTGTAGCAACTGCAATACCTATTATTGCTTTAAAAGTATCTCCTACTCAGATCAATCAATCTGTAAAAACCATCAGTAAATAAAATGACGGTTATAAACTACATTTAAACAGATAAAGCCCCTAGTTGTTCACTTTCGGGAAAGATATTCATGCGCCATTGACTAGCGCCTACACTCTTCTGGACAGACAAAACCCACCGAATTTACAATTAAGCAAAAGGTGCGTTAAAA
>NZ_KE384588.1:12171-22160 GCF_000426905.1 Dolichospermum circinale AWQC131C | reverse complement strand
CTTGCGGGGAGGGGGTTGGGGGTGGGGTTCTTGTACCTCATAACATCGGGAAGTGCTGTAATTTATTTTAGCAAATTGTCTTCGCAATTAATTATTTAGATATTGTCAATTCCAAAGTCTGTTTAAAATCATCCACAGAATTAACTGTTACAGCCAATTTCAACATTTCATCTAAAATAGATAAATTAGAAATCTGAGATAGAGATACTATAATCTCTAAAGAAACCTCACCAAATCGAGTTTGCAAAACAGTTTTGATGCAATTACGAGCTTTTTGTAATGCACCAATTTCCTTACCAATCTCTTTACCGCGTTCTATTGCCATTTCTTCTGTAGGACTGATAAAAGGCATTTTTCTTTCCTCCTCTAAACTGTTGAGTTGATTTAGTAACTTTTGCTGTAATTGACCAGGTAAAGTCATCATTTTGTCAATGATTTTAAAGAGTTTAACAATTTGTTCTTTTGTTAAGCCTCTATCATAAAGTCCGCGAATTAATGTCCATTTCCATTGCTCCCGTTCTGATAAATTACCAGTGGTTGCTTTAGTTTTCAAATGTGCCATTACTATGATAGCAAATGGATTAGCACTAGCTTCTAATTCTTGCCAGCGAGATTCATAGTCCAGTAGTTTAGCAATGGGAAATTTCAGACTAACTTCACACCCTCCAAGGGAATAACCATAAGCATTAGGTCGCCAATTGTTCCTTTCATCACCTAAAACGGCGAGACTAATTACAGGTTTGTGATATAAATCAAAGGAACGGTAATTATAAATATACATCCGTTCACCAAAATATACTTCATATTGACTTTGAATTTCAACATGAATTAATATCCAAACTTCTCGTTTATCCAGTAACCAAACTTGATAAAGTTGGTCAGCAATACGTTTTTCTGTTTCTGATGAAGCTGTAATCTCCTGTAGTTCTTTATCAAGGGACTGAGGGGTTTGTGTCCAATCAATTAATTGATGGATTTCGGGAAAAAAGAAGGTTAAGAAGCTTTCAAAATACTCTGTTAATGCTTCTTTCCAAGATTCATCATAATTAGCAGTTACTTGTTTCATAACAAAGATTCCTGATAGCTAAATTACTCTAATTGCTGTATTTCCTTAGATAAATATTTTAATTCTACACCTTTTGAATAAATTTCTTACCTAATAAACCTTGGGGTCTAACTAATAACATCATAAACAAGATGCCAAAAGCAACAGCATCTTTATAACCAGAATATTCTCCGGGAACTAATGCTTCAATTATCCCGATAACTAAACCTCCCAAAACTGCACCGGGAATACTTCCTAAACCTCCTAAAACAATTACAGCTAAACCCCGTAAACCAAAACCAATTCCAAAATAAGGACCGGCTATACTGACACTAGAAGCGACTAAAGTTCCTGCTAAACCTGCTAAGAAACTGCTGATAAAAAATGTGATAATGATGAATTTATCGGTATTAATTCCTAACAAACTGGCAGTTATTTGATCTTCAGCGATCGCTTGCATAGCTTTACCATATTTAGTATAATTAACAAAATAGGTAATCATGGAAACAACTATCAAGGAAACAACAAAAATTATTAGTTGTACAGTACGAATAGGAATTGGATGTTGGGCGCTACCAAAATTAATGGCTGCTGGTAAATTCCCAAAAGTATCCGCTGGAAAAGTGTAACTTTCTGCACCTAATAAATATTGAATTAAGTTAACAATTACCACGGCTACACCCAAGCTGGAAACCACTGTTAATAATGGGTCAGAACCTTTACGCCGCAATGGTTTAAAGGCAAGACGTTCCATGATGACTCCGATTAATCCAGCGAAGATACTACCTAAAATCAAAGCAATTGTAAAAGGCAATTTTACGGGTAAAGCTGCATTAGCTAACAAACCACTAAAGCCAAAATTCCCGCCCATGAGTGCATAAGTAAAATAAGCACCTAAAGTAAAAATTGCCCCATGGGCTAAATTAATGATGCCTAAAATCGAATAAACTAGGGTATATCCTAAAGCAAAAATAGCGTAAACGCTGCCAATAGATAACCCATTTAACAACTGTTGTAAAATTACTGTAAAATCCATTTCCGACTATTTAATAAATGTGAATTTGCCACTATTACCATCTTTATCCATTTTGATTTGGGCTACATATAAATCTTTTTGTACTACTTCACCGATAGGTGTGAAAGATATTTCCCCTAAAGGTGTATCATACTTTCCTGCTAATATCTGTTTATTCAGTGCAGTTCTTAATTGTGGTAATGGCAATTTATTAATCTTGCTCTGATTATCTAAGGCTTTGAGTGCTTCTACATAAACTTGTAGCGCCGTAAAGGCTTGGGCGCTAAATTGGGGTGGTTCTTTTTTGTATTGATCTAAATAAATTTGCCGAAATTTTTGGTTAATATTATTAGCATGATCTGGACTGTAGGCTTGAGCAATAATTACACCATCGCAAAGTGCTTTACACACTGTCAATATATTAGATGAGTTTAAACCATTGCCACCAATAATTAAACCTTTATAACCGAGTTCTCGCAACTGTCTTACTAAGTTACCACCATCAGCAGCCAAACCAGAAATAATCACTAAATCTGGTTTTAAATTCATCGCATTAGTAATTTGACTTTGAAAATCAGTATCAGTAGTTTGAAATTTTTGGACTGTAACTATTTCTAGTTTTGCGTCTTTAACTGTGTTTTGAAATATTTCTGTTTCTGATTTGTTAAATGCGTCATTTTGGGCATAAAAAACAGCCACTTTTTTAATATTGGGGTTTTGTTTGAGTGCTGCTTTGACTGCATTGGGAGCAACTTTAGCAATAGGTACAGATACACGAGCAATATAATCACCTAATTCGGGAATACCCTTAGCCGTATTTGATGCTGCAATTACTGGAACTTTAGCACGTTCTGCAACGGGGTCAGCACTAAAAGCTTGTTGGGATAAAGTTGGACCAATAATACCCACCACTTTATCTTTGTTGATTAATGTTTGAAAGGCGTTGATTGCCCCTGATTCATCTCCACTAGTATCTTGCACTACTAATTTAATGGGTGTACCATTAACCCCACCTTGGTCATTAAAATACTTTTCGGCTATTTTTACACCTGCTATACCCTCTTGACCTAGTAAGGCTACGTTGCTAGTCTGGGCAAAGGCGATGCCAATAGGGATAGCATTAGATGTAGGGGTGGAGGTATTAGTTGCAGTGTTAGTCCCGGTATTACCGCTGCCGCAAGCTGTTAGTAAAATAGCGCAGGTAGCTAAGAATGTGGTTGTTAGTCCAGGAGTTTTGTTCATGATTCAACTATAGTTATAGTTTTGGGATCATATTTATTTAACCACACAAGAACTGATAATTAGTTACTGTAGTGGGTTTGATTTTTGAAAATATCAGTATCCTGTGGTGCGGGCATACTTAGATAAGCTCAGTACAAGTCCTGCTTGATATAAATTAGCACAGCAAAACTAGTAATTTTACGGTGTTGCATAATGGCGGTATGAATTATGCAACGACCTCAGAAGAATTAACAGGATGTTTTTCAAGTATTGGGCGAATATAGCCTGACTCTAAACATTAGATACTTTATACAAGCATTCTGAATCCTCAATTCTTAACTTTGGCACTAATCTAGAAAACCCATCAAAATTTCGGAATCATCAAAAGTATTTGGGGCTATTGGGCGATTTCCGAATATAGAATAGTTTTGAGCAATTACCAAAGCGCTGGAAGCAATGGGACGAATACCAGACAAATTAATACTATCAACCACTTGGAATGTGTTTGCACCTATGGGACGAATTCCCATGGAGTTGTAGGTATCAACTACCTGTAAAGTCCCTGTGGTAATGGGACGCATTCCAGCTACTATCATTGTTCCTTGAGAACTTTGTTCAGTATTACCACTGTTTTCTTGAGTATTTTCTGTCATTGTCATTTCTCCTTTGTATCTGATGGCACTTATTTAAACTCAATCTTTGTTTGTTAAGTGAATTTTACAATAGATAAGGAAAGAAGTATTTTTTTCCCATATATTAAAAGTCTAACCTTAAATCAGCATATATCACAGATTGCACTTGAGATTGATATATTTTGATCAGATAGAATATAGTCATGATAACGAAGCCTGGAACGGGAATTGCTAAACCTACCAATACTTAGTTAGGGTTTTGATTAAAGTTTGTAACTATTGACAGAGGTGTAATCTACAATGACTTGGGAATTTTGGATTGATAGGGGTGGTACGTTTACTGATATTGTCGCCAAAAGCCCAGACGGTAAGTTACAAATTCATAAGCTATTATCCGAAAATCCCGAACGGTACACCGATGCCGCTATAGAGGGAATTAGGCAAATTTTAGGCATTTCTGATCACGCGGCTATTCCTAGTCAAGAAATCGCAGTTGTTAAAATGGGAACAACAGTAGCCACAAATGCCCTCCTGGAAAAAAAGGGAGATAGAACTGTTTTAATTATCACCAAGGGGTTTGCAGACGCTTTAAGAATTGGGTATCAAAACCGTCCTGATATTTTTGCTCGGCAAATTATTTTACCAGAAATGTTGTATGAGCAGGTGATTGAAGTAGAAGAACGTTACAATGCTCAAGGTGAGATATTAATTAACTTAAATTTAGATAGTGTTCACCCACAACTACAAACAGCTTACAATAATGGCATTCGTTCCTGTGCAATTGTTTTTATGCACGGTTATCGCTACACTAACCATGAAAAACAAGTTGCTAACCTCGCTAAAAACATCGGCTTTACCCAAGTTTCAGTATCTCATGAAGTTACCCCGTTAATGAAGTTAGTTAGTCGGGGTGATACAACGGTAGTAGATGCTTATTTATCCCCGATTTTACGAAGATATGTCAATCAAGTAGCCAGTCAGTTGGGAAAAAATGTCACCCTCCAGTTTATGCAATCTCACGGAGGCTTAACTGACGCGGAAACATTTAAAGGTAAAGATAGCATCTTATCTGGTCCTGCGGGGGGAATTGTCGGGGCGGTGCAAACTAGCCTCCTAGCAGGATTTAATAAAATTATCAGTTTTGATATGGGTGGTACATCTACGGATGTTGCCCATTACAATGGTGAATATGAACGCACATTAGAGGCGGAAGTGGCTGGGGTGAGATTTCGCACACCAATGATGGCTATTCATACAGTTGCAGCGGGTGGTGGCTCAATTTTACATTTCGATGGTTCTCGCTATCGCGTCGGACCAGAATCCGCTGGTGCAAATCCTGGACCGGCTTCCTACTCTAAAGGCGGACCGCTGACAGTGACAGATTGTAATGTGATGGTGGGTAAGTTGCAACCGGCTTTTTTTCCCCAGGTATTTGGTAGAGAAGCAAATTTACCATTAGATGTAGAAATTGTCAAGGGTAAATTTGCGGAATTAAGAGCAGAAATTGGTGATCATCGCCCAGCGGAGGAAGTAGCCACAGGTTTTCTGACCATAGCTGTTGATAAAATGGCCAATGCAATTAAGAAAATCTCGCTTCAACGTGGTTATGATATATCCGAATATACTTTATGTTGTTTTGGTGGTGCCGGTGGACAACACGCTTGTTTAATTGCTGACGCTTTAGGGATGAAACAGGTATTGATTCATCCCTATTCTGGGGTTTTATCTGCTTATGGGATGGGTTTAGCAGATGTTAGAGTCTTAAAGGACAAAGCTATTGAAGCGGTTTTAGAATTAAAATTGTTATCAGATTTAAAAGCAGTATTCGCAGAATTAGCAGCAGCGGGGAAAAAAGAATTAAACCGCCAAAATCCTGGTAATGTAGAGATTATATTGTATAAAAAACTGCATTTGAGATATGAAGGAACAGACGCGCCTTTAGTGGTAGATTTCGCTGATTTACAAGCAATAGAGGATCAATTTGCAGAATTACACCGTCAGCGTTATGGCTTTATTGTCCCGGAAAAGCGGTTAATTGTGGAGGCGGTAACGGTAGAATTAGTATTACATCATCATCGCCAAACTGTCACCGTAATTTCTCGAATAAATGATAATTTACCTGTTGCGGAGACAACCGTACAAATGTTTACGGCTGGAAAATGGTGGAATACTCCAGTTTATCGTCGGGAGAATTTACAACCGGGGGACTGTATTTTAGGTCCTGCAATTATTGTAGAAGCGACAGGTACAAATATTATTGAACCTAACTGGAAAGCGGAATTAACTAATATTCAGAATTTGATATTAAAGCATAATGGAAATGCTCAATCTTTAATGGAAAATCCAAAATCTAAAATCCAAAATCGTCAAGACGCGGTTATGTTGGAAATTTTTAATAATTTGTTTCGAGCGATCGCTGAACAAATGGGTATAACATTACAAAATACCAGTTCCTCTGTCAATATTAAAGAAAGACTTGATTTTTCCTGTGCAATTTTCGATCATCATGGACAATTGGTAGCAAATGCGCCGCATATTCCTGTCCATTTAGGTTCTATGAGTGAAAGTGTTCAAGCTTTGATTTCCACTCATGAAAATAATATTAAACCGGGTGATGTTTTTGCTGCTAATAATCCCTACAATGGGGGAACACACCTTCCAGATATTACAGTTATTACTCCTGTATTTCTCAATGCTAATTTTCCCATTTTTTATGTTGCTTCCCGGGGACATCATGCAGATATTGGGGGAATAACTCCTGGTTCTATGCCACCTTATAGTACAAATATAGCAGAAGAAGGAATTTTATTAGATAATTTTCAACTAGTTAATTCTGGGATTTTCTGTGAACAGGAATTAATTAATTTACTCAGCAGTGAACCTTACCCAGCTAGGAATATTTCTCAAAATATCGCCGATTTAAAAGCGCAAATTGCAGCGAATCAAATCGGTGTTCAAGAACTACTAAAAATGGTAGAACACTATAGTTTGGAAACTGTCCAAGCTTATATGGGTTTTGTTCAAGACAATGGGGAAGAATCTGTTCGTCGAGTCATTGAAGTTTTAAAAAACGGTAGTTTTAGTTATGCTTTAGATGATGGAAGTATGATTAAAGTAGAAATTACCATTGATAAAAACTCCAGAAATGCCAAAATAGACTTTACTGGTACTTCACCACAATTAAATAATAACTTTAATGCACCTTCAGCCGTATGTAAAGCAGCAGTTTTATATGTTTTTCGCACCTTAGTAAATGACGATATTCCTTTAAATGCAGGATGTATGAAACCCTTAGAAGTTATTATTCCTCAAGGTTGTATGTTAAACCCCTCCTATCCCGCTGCGGTAGTTGGGGGAAACGTGGAAACTTCCCAAGCAATTACTGATACTTTATATGGGGCTTTAGGTATGTTAGCAGCTTCCCAAGGAACAATGAATAATTTCACTTTTGGAAATGAAAAATATCAATATTATGAAACTATTTGCGGTGGTTCTGGTGCGGGTGCAAATTTTGATGGAACAGACGCAGTTCATACTCACATGACTAATTCTAGATTAACAGATCCCGAAGTTTTAGAATGGCGTTTTCCTGTGATTTTAGAAAGTTTTGCAATTCGTCAACATAGTGGTGGTCAAGGTCAATATCACGGTGGAAATGGTGTAATTCGGCGGTTACGATTTTTAGAAAATATGACAGCAGGAATTTTAGCAAATCATCGCATTATTCCCCCATTTGGTTTATGTGGTGGAGAAGCAGGTATAGTAGGTAAAAACTATGTAGAAAGAAATAATGGAACTGTGGAGAAATTAGCAAGCAAAGCCGTGGTAGAAATGAATCCTGGAGATATATTTGTGATTGAAACTCCTGGTGGTGGAGGCTACAGCCAGTTGTGATGAGGTGAATTTTCATTGATAACGTAGTAGAATAGGTGACAGATAAGTTGTACGCAAGAGAGGACGGGAAATTGGAAGAACTCAGGACAGTATTAGAATTAGCCACCGAAGAAGAATTACAGGACTTGACAGCAATTCTGTTTAGTCGCAAATTTAACCCCTTAGATTATGTTCACACCCCCGAACCCATTACAGTACAAAGCCAAGACCGTCAAGCTTGGTTAAATGCTATTGAGGACCGTTTTCGTTTTTTAGCGGCCGACGGGATCACGGTATTACGGGGGAAAACTGGTAAAGTAACTTACAGACAAGCTTTGATTCAAGTATGTAAATATCTGAAAATTCACTATGATCAAAATTTAACAACAGTTGATTTAGAAGCAGAAGTATTTTTACATTTGTTAGGAAAGGTTTGGAAACAACTACCAAAAACAGAAAAGCAGCAACTAACTATTAATTTGCAACGTCAGTTAGTAGAATCCAACTTAAAACAACCATTACCATTATCATTACACCATGATCCTTTAGGATTAATATTTAAAGGTGGTAGCGCCTTGGCTGTAACTTCTGTAATTCAACCCTTTGTACTACAAACTATCGCCCGTGAATTTGCTGTTCATTTTGCTACCTATCAAGTAGCTAAACAAGCAGCAATTACAGGTACAGGACTAGCGACTAAACAGTTTCAAAATCATGTAGCTTTACAAATGTCTCGACGGGGTATGACCATGAGCGCAGCCCGTTATAGTGCAGTTCGTAGTGTATTTGCTTTTATTGGTCCAATGATGTGGGCTTGGTTTTTTGCTGATTTAGGTTGGAAAGCGATCGCTACAAACTATGGCAGAATAATTCCTACAGTGTTTACCCTCGCCCAAATTCGTCTTACCCGTACAGAATGCTGGGAAATAGCTTAAAAAAAACCTTTTATCATCCGAATTTCCGCTTACAAACCCCTTGGAATTGGCTGCAATTTGGACTAATATCTTTCCCCCTGAGTCCATTTTTGGGGGGTATTTCTATAGCTGTGGCTTCATTACTAACTTGGCGCAAACAATACCATATCATTCGCCAGTATCCAATTCACCAGGGATTTGCTATTTTGAGTATTTTACTACTCATTAGCACCGGATTTGCCCCAAACAAACTAGATGCTTTTTTAGGTTTATTCAACTTAATACCCTTCTTTTTCTTTTTTGCAGGACTAACTTCCCTCATACAAACACCTACCCAATTAAGACAAATATCCTGGATAATGGTATTCGGTTCTATACCTATTTTAATCATAGGATTTGGGCAATTATTTCTGAATTGGAACTTTAAATTTCAGGTTTTATGGATTGTTTTTGATTGGATAGTTGCACCAGGAGGACTACCACAAGGACGCATGGCTTCTAACTTTATGCACGCTAATACTTTAGCCGCATATTTAGTAACTATTTTCATTTTAGGTTTAGGTTTATGGCTAGAAAACTATCAGAAACTCAAACAAAAAAATCCCCTAATCATCTTTTTAACAATCACAGTATTTGCTAACCTTATCGCCTTGATTTTAACTAATTCTCGCAATGGCTGGTTCATAGCTATTTTTGCTTGTTTAGCCTATGCTTTATATCAAGGTTGGCGATTAATTGTTGGTGTTGTTGTCAGTATTACCAGTTGTTTTTTATTAGCAGCTTTTGCACCTTCACCCATAGCAGAATTTTTACGTAAATTCGTTCCCTATGGAATTTGGGCGCGGTTAAATGATGATATGTTTCCTGATAGACCGATAGCATTAATGAGAAAAACCCAATGGGAATTTGCTTTAAATTTAACCCAAAAACACCCCTTAACTGGTTCAGGTTTACGGAGTTTTAATGAACTGTATAAAACCCAAATGCAAATTGATATAAATCATCCCCATAACCTCTTTTTAATGTTATCAGCAGAAACAGGTCTAATTACCACCTTATTATTTTGTGGGTTACTAATTTGGATATTAATTACAGCTAGTCAACTTTTATGGAACTCCCAAACCATAGAACCAAAAAATCGCCTCATCTTTTTTAGTTATTTAATTACATTTATCGGCTGGATATTATTTAATACCGTTGATATTACCATCTTTGATATTCGGTTAAATACCCTGGCTTGGATATTTCTAGCTGCATTGTGTGGAGTTATGTACCAATATCAATCACAT
>NZ_KE384588.1:4285-12138 GCF_000426905.1 Dolichospermum circinale AWQC131C | reverse complement strand
AAATTGTCGTTATGACAAGGGAACAGGGAACAGGGAACAGGGAACAGGGAAGAGGTTTTAGGCCACTTTACTTTTCGTTACTTATGTCGGTTTTTTCCGTTTACCTACTTAAATTGAGAGATAATTAAAACTTACAATAGACATCTCCAGAAAAGAATGTAGAGACGTTCCATGGAACGTCTCTACAAAGGTTATAAGTCACGCATATTTAATTTTCACCAGATGTCTAATAGTATTCATCTATTTCATGTATTTAATTAAACCACACCCTGACTACCTTCTTCCTTCGCGCCTTTTCTACTTTGCGCCTTTGCGCGAAACAATTTCCTATAAACCGTGGTTCATTGACCTGAAAATCACTGGAATTAGTAAAATAAAAAAGTTCGTAATTAAAACCCTATGCCTAGTACAGATAATTTTTTACAATACACCCAATGGTCAGGTATTGCTACAATAGTATTTGCAGTTTTGACAATCTTAGCCTTTATACTTAAATGGGGCTTTCGCTTTCGATTAGTGGGTGCAACTGGCTTTATGCTGGTACTGACAGGGGGGTTATTTTCATTGTCCCTTGTTCCCTTAAGTCGTACAGTTATTCCCGGTGCTGTTAAATACACTCTAGTTTATGATAACGGTTCTAACCAAACGGTAATTTCCACCCTCCCGGAAATCACTCCCACAGAATTAGAAGCCACTTTACGTCAAGCAGCTAGTAACCTGTATTCCTATGGTCGCTTAGGTAGCGGCGGAAACAAGCAATTAACAGTCCGCGCCCGCACCATTATCCACCCAGAAATCGGGCTGTCTGTACCCCTGTACCTGGGTGAAGTCAACCGCACTCTAGTCAGTCGTGAAGACCCGGAAATGACAATCAAAATTTATTTGGACAAATTTGCTTCACTACCAAAACCCGCTGCGTCAAGATTAGACATTTCCTAAAAAAAGAATATAGAGACGTTTACAGAAACGTCTCTAGAAGCTATAGCATATTTTAGCTTTCAGCAGTCCGCTATATTAGGAAATAAATATTTTCCTGTATTCCCTATTTGCACATTTTTTTTGCTATATACAATACAATAAAGATTATTTTTTTAAAATCTGATTAAGAAATATCAATATTTTTGGCAAAATAGAGATCATGCCTAATCAAAATCTTACCGAAACTTTGTCTACTCAAGCTGCTAGTTCATTTTTCAGCCTTTCTATTTCCCCAGGGAAAGTAATTCGCGGCGCTGGTGTGTTGTCAACAGTTGGCTCTCAAGTCGCTAATTTGGGAACTCGTCCGTTAATTGTAGCCGGAAATCATACTCTTAATCTGAGCAAAGAGCATTTAAAACCTCTTTTCCAGTCTCAACAATTACATTCTATCTTGGTTTCCTATGGCGCTGATTGTTGTGAAACTAGTCTGAAAGCCTTACGCAAAGCCGCCAAGGAACATAAGGCTGATATCATTATCGGTATTGGTGGTGGTAAAGCCTTAGATACCGCTAAATTAGTCGCTCACCAGTTAACATTACCAGTGATCACAATTCCCACCTCTGCGGCTACCTGCGCGGCCTGGACTGCCCTTTCTAATGTATATTCAACAACGGGGGCGTTTTTGTATGACGTGGCTTTATCTCGCTGTCCAGAGTTGCTAATTTTGGATTATAATTTAATTCAGACTGCACCGCAACGGACCTTAGTGGCAGGGATTGGAGATGCGATCGCTAAATGGTACGAAGCATCAGTAAGTAGTGGAAATTCACAACAAACTTTAATTATTGCTGCAGTTCAACAAGCGCGAGTTTTACGAGATATTTTACTACAAAAGTCCGCTACTGCGTTACAGTCCCCAGGTACAGAAATTTGGCAAGAAGTTGTAGACGCAACCGTACTCCTAGCTGGGATAATTGGGGGTCTAGGGGGGGCGCAATGTCGCACAGTCGCTGCCCATGCGGTTCATAATGGCTTAACCCATATTTCAGGACATAATAGCATTCATGGTGAGAAAGTAGCTTATGGTATCCTGGTACAACTGCGGTTAGAAGAAATGATCCAGGGAAATCAACTAGCAGCTTCAGCAAGACAACAACTGTTGAAGTTCTACGCAGAGATTGGACTACCCCAAAAATTAGCAGATTTGGGATTAGGTAATATCACCCTGGGTGAGTTACAAACAGCAGCAGAAATTAGTTTAGAACCTAATTCTGATATCCACCGTCTACCGTTTAAAGTAGCGTTGGAACAATTAATGGCCGCAATGGTTTCTACCACTGCACCAAATCAATTAAAAATTAAAAATGGGTAATAGGTAATGGGTAATGGGTAATAGGTAATGGGTAATTAATTGGAACTATCAACTGTCACCTATTCCCTGTCACCTGTCACCTGTCACCTGTCACCTGTCACCTATTCCCTGTTCCCTATTCCCTGTTCCCTGTTCCCTGTTCCCTGTTCCCTGTTCCCTGTTCCCTGTCACCTGTCACCTGTCACCTATTCCCTGTCACCTGTTCCCTATTTCGAGGTTGAAAGAATGAATTTAAGTTGGATTACTCCCGCAGAACGGATACAAAAGTTACCTCCTTATGTTTTTGCTCGTTTAGATGAATTAAAAGCGAAAGCTAGAGAACAAGGACTGGATTTAATTGATTTGGGTATGGGAAATCCCGATGGTCCTACACCTCAACCTGTAATAGAAGCTGCCATGACGGCCTTGCAAAATCCCGCTAATCATGGTTATCCTCCATTTGAAGGGACTGCCAGTTTCCGTAAAGCTATTACTCAATGGTATCATCGTCGCTATGGTGTGGTACTTAATCCTGATAGTGAGGCTTTACCCTTACTGGGTTCTAAGGAAGGTTTGGGACATTTAGCGATCGCCTACATTAATCCTGGTGATACTGTATTAGTACCTTCACCATCTTACCCTGTACATTTCCGTGGTCCGATTATTGCTGGGGGAGTTATTCACAATTTAATTCTTAAAGAAGAAAATAACTGGTTAATTGATTTAGCGGCCATTCCTGACGAAGTAGCCAGAAAAGCCAAAATTCTCTATTTTAATTATCCTAGTAATCCTACCGCAGCCACAGCCCCCCGCGAATTTTTTGAAGAAATTGTCGCTTTTGCGCGAAAGTATGAAATCCTGTTAGTTCATGATTTATGTTATGCAGAATTAGCTTTTGATGGTTATCAACCCACTAGCTTATTAGAAATTCCGGGTGCTAAGGATATAGGGGTAGAATTTCACACCTTATCTAAAACCTATAATATGGCAGGTTGGCGCGTTGGTTTTGTGGTGGGAAATCGTCACGTAATCCAAGGTTTGCGGACACTCAAAACCAACTTAGATTATGGCATTTTTTCCGCTTTACAAACAGCAGCAGAAACCGCTTTACAACTTCCTGATTCTTATTTACATGAAGTGCAGCAACGTTACCGCACTCGTCGAGATTTTTTAATTGATGGTTTGGGTAAATTGGGGTGGAATATTCCTAAAACCGAAGCGACTATGTATTTGTGGATAAAATGTCCGTTGGGAATGAATTCTACAGATTTCGCTTTGAATGTTTTACAGCAAACAGGGGTAGTAGTCACTCCCGGAAATGCTTTTGGTGTGGGTGGTGAAGGCTATGTCAGAATTAGTTTAATTGCTGATTGCGATCGCTTGGGTGAAGCTTTACAAAGATTCAAGGAAGCGGGTATTTGCTATCAATCGCAAGTTTCTGTTTCTGCGTAATAATTAAGGTGAATACACAATCTCAAAAGCATTAAGATTATGACAATTCTGGAAAAAGTAGTAACTACGATGCAGCAGTTACCTATAGATCAACAGCAGCAAGTTCTCCGTTTTGTTGAGTTTCTAGTATTTGAATTGGGTAATCACCAACTTAATCAAGATTCTGAAAACTCAAATCTCAAAAAGCCTGAAGCTTCTCCTCATGATCTATTGAGAAAATGGGAAGGAGTTATTGAAGGTGGGGTAGACGATCTTTCTTTTAATAAGAAATACATGAAAGAATATGGGCAGAAATGAATCAGCAGATAATTCTTGATACTGGTGTTTTGGTTGCTTATTTGAGGAAATCTGATCGCTTTCATCAATGGGCTGTAACTCAACAGAGATATTATAAACGATAAAATACAATATGAATTAGAAGATGACTTAAAAGAAGAATATGATTTAAGTCATCTAAAAAACCCTATTTGGGGTAAATATTCTCAACGGTATCAAGAAAGATATAGTGTTACTATTCATCATGAAGATGGGACAACAACAGTAGAACATTTCCCTAAACAAAATGATATAATTACTCTTGATCCTGATGTGAAACAATATTTTCCTAATTCAGAAAAACTTTAATGTTTACCTGAAACCGTTCTGCTAATTGTTGAATTTGATTAAAAGTTAATGCTTTTTCTTTGGTTAAAATAGCCTGTATTGTTTCGGATGAACCAATTTCAGGAAATCTGATAAACTCAGTTTGTGTTCTTCCATTAAATAAGCTAATACATCATTTCCATGACAATTAGGAAGAGGATAATGTTCTGTTTCATAAGCCTCAATTATCGTTCCTAATGTATCCAATAAATGATAAAGAGGATGTTTTTCATTAGTACCGATTTCATCAAGTAAATCATTTAATCTTAAAATTGCTTGTTCATATTCTTCTTCATTACGAATTGTTAGTAAAGGAGAAATAGCACTCCAGTGGGTATTAATATCTGGGGGAAGAGTGGTTAGTTTTTCCATAGATTTTTGTCGTATTCTGAATGAGTTAAGATATAACGAATGTAAACTTTTTGACGATTAAAGTGAATAGAAGTAATCAACCGATATTTATTACCACAGAAACTATCGAACCACCACCAAAACCTATACCTAATACTTGTACTGTTCTTTCTAAAGAGCGATCGCTTTTAGCTTGTTCTATTTCTACTATACCACGAATCGAGTTTATAGCCTGGTCTAATAACTTTCTCCTGACGGTTTACTCCGTTTTAAACAAAAGTCTACTATTTCTGGAGTATCAATAAGAGACTTAGAAGTGTTACCAGCGCGAATGTAGAGTTCTAATTTTTTATCTTTACCTTTCATTAAGACGATTTCATCTGACTTTCTGACATCAACTGCACAAACTATTTTACTATCTATTGTCTCAAATCGAATTGTAACTAATGACATAAAATTAGCACTAATGTACGTACAAATCAGGTGTACAATTGTCTGCTCAAATTGATCTAAAGAACCTTTAGAAAGAATAGCTAAATCTTGCTCTAAACCAAAAATATTACCATCATCTTCAACTCCAATAATTAAAGTTCCTCCTTCAGAATTAAGAAAAGCAGCAATAGTTTTCAGGACACTAAATCTCAAATCCTCATTTTTACGATTTTGTTTAACATCCCATTGCAAAGTGCTTTTATATTCTAATTTTGGACTTTCTGGTAATTTTATCAGGTGAGAAATTGGTTGTAAATTACCTATTTTTCTAATAGTAGTTAAAAACCGTCTTAATTTTCGTTCCTCAAGTAATTTGTTGAGGGTATCTTCATTATCTGCTGTTTCAATCACAGTTTTATTAATGACTGCAATATGTTTACCCCAATAGTCTTTTTCTAAAATTTCCAGATTTTCAGTTATCCATTGTTCATTGTGGACATTACCCCAACGATTAAAATAGGTAATAGCTTCTTGAATAGAATAATGGACAGCATCAAAAACATTACCCTCCATATTTTTAGAAATATAGTCCCATGCTCCTAATTTAAACGCATTCCGGCAATCTACCACAGTGTCGTTAGCAGTGAGGATAATCACTACTGATGAAAGATTACGTGCTTTTACCTCTTCCACAATCGCAAATCCACTGTTATCTTGCTCCATTCGCATATCAGAAATTATGACATCAAAAGGATTACATAACTTTTCTGTTGCTTCAACTACACTAGAAGCAGTCTCAATATGACGATAACCAAAATCATTTAACCACTCTACAAGTTCACGGAGGTAACGAGGAGTATCTTCTACTAATAGCAAATGAATATTTTCTGTTTGCATAATTTTATAGGTTTCAGAGATTTAAAAACGACATAAAGCAAATTATACCATATTCCTAGTATAACCTGATAGTGTGACTGATATCAAATTTCACGAAATTAACTATTTTCGCTTTTTGTATAAGGAATATAGATTTTAAATTTAGCTCCTTTCCATCCAGTTTCTTGGATGTATCCGTTCATCTGTGTTAATGTTTTGCGAATAATAAATAATCCTAAACCGCTACCATGACCTTCACTAGCGGTAGTTTTTAAAGGTTGAAATATCCAATCTTTTTTATCTGAGGGAACTCCTTGACCATTATCATTAAACTCAATTAATAAATATTTTTGCTCACCTGGAATATTAGCACCACGAACTCCCGGAGGATTGATAATATCCTCTGTAGATATGGAGATGTTTAAATCTAGTTTTTTAGCATTGTGTTTGAGAGAATTTTCTACTAATTCATTTAAAATACTTTTGATCTTTTCTTCATCACCATTAAACTCTGAATCACCATTGTTAATATCCAGAGTAATAGAAGCATTATCAATATGAGGATTAGCTTCCCATTTTTCAAAGAGTTTTTTGATTTTAAAGTGATGATTTTTAATTTTAATCCCTTCATTAATAGCTTTGAGATCATTAAGAGCAATTTGAGTAAATTCTAGTTGTGTTAATAATTTCTCAAATTGCTTGTAGTGAGGATTATCAACAGCAATTTTTCTCATAGCACGTCTAGTTTTAGACTCAATAATTGCTAACTGATTATTAACAAAATCAGAAATATCATGAGCAGTTTTGGAAATAATTGCTAGAATTTGCTCATATTCATCATTAGCAATAGTGGAAATTTGGGATTTTTCTAATCCTCGACGACGGTTAACTTCTTCAAGTACATCCTCAATATCATTAATAATACCTGTAAGTAAGGGATCTTCTGTTTGAGAAAAACGCAAAATCCGGTAAGCAATCCCTTTGAGAATGCTAATTTCATTAGCAATTTTATGATAAATCGCTCGATTTAGTATTTCGGTGTCATTCACACCACTTTGGTAATCAGATTTAACCATTTTAAAATATTCTTCTTCACTTAAATTCAGCGTCAACATCTCCAGTGCTTGAGAATAGCGTGGTGATTCCTCAGCAATTTGTTGTAACATCTTAACAGCAATTTCATTATAAGGATTATGAGCGAAGATACTTCTAGCACTAGATAATAATGATTTTTCTATATCATCTGAGTTAGCAATTGCTAAGTTAAAATATTTATTTCCCTGTTCTTGCAATTTAAGACCATAGTAAAGTCTTCCTAAATTGATATGAATAACATTTACATAATATTGCGGTAGGCTATCAAAATCTATTGCTTCAAGTTGAGATATGGCATCTGTGTATTTACCCAACTGTTCTAGACATCTAGCGTATATAAAAGATATATAATTATTAGATTTTATTTGTAAAAATCGGCCAAAAATTTCACAAGCTTTTTTAAATTCTTTAGCATCTAATAATACTTTTCCATATTTAGTTAGAGTATTACAATATCGATCTATAGTAATAATATCATCAGATTGAAGTTGTAAAGATTGCTCAAAAATCTCACAAGCTTTTTCATGATTCCCCGATTTTGTCAATGCTTGACCATAGTTAATTAAGGTTATTATATTATTAGGTTCAATTTGTAAAGACTGGTCAAAAATCTCAAACGCTTTTTCATAATTTCCCGATTCTGCCAATTCTTGTCCATAGTTAATTAAGGTTATTATATTATTAGGATTAATTTGTAAAGACTGGTCAAAAATCTCAAACGCTTTTTCATAATTTC
>NZ_KE384588.1:313-4164 GCF_000426905.1 Dolichospermum circinale AWQC131C | reverse complement strand
ATTAAATCATTAGGCTTGATTTTTAAAGATTGCTCAAAAACCTCAAATGCTTTTTCATAATTTCCTGATTCTGCTAATGCTTTTCCATAGCTAGTTAATGCTATGATATTATCAGGATTAATTTGCAAAGAACTTTCAAAAATCTTACAAGCTTTCTCGTAATTTCCAGATTCTGCTAATGCTTTTCCATAGCTAGTTAATGCTATTAAATCATTAGCATTAATTTGTAAAGAACTTTCAAAAATCTCACAAGCTTTTTCGTGTCTTCCTGCTTTAGATAATCCGTTTCCATAGCTAGTTAAAGTAATAATATTATCAGGTTGAAGCTGTAATGACCGTTCAAATAATTTAAATGCTTTATTATATTGTCCATTTTTTGATAATACGTTTCCATGTTTGCTGAGAATAATAGCATTTTGACAATTCCTCAGTAAATCGTCAGCCTTGCTAATTAAATATTGGATATCATTACTATTCATCATGGTTTATTTTTTAAATTTAAAGGAATCCAAGGAATAAATTCCCTGTCTAAAAGCCAAAGTCGGTTAAAACCGACTAAAATCTAGTCTAATTTACTGAGGGAACATTTGACAATTACATCCTGTAAATCCTTAAATCCTGGACATCCTGATATGGCTTGCGCCACGCTACGCTATCAGACAAAAAATCATCAGCCGCTGCGTCAGATGCGATTATTTAGTGATCATGAATAGATTTTCAATATCTGACGCACCCTACAAAATCCTCATCCTGAAAATCCTCAAATCCTGGACATCCTGATTCTGACAATTATTCCCAAAAGTCCACATTTAACATTGCTTCAATATCACAACTAAACGGCCACGTATCAGGAAACTCACACTGTGGATAACCATTGCGGACAATTTTCAGAGCATCTGCATAAGCTTCATCAAATACTTGGCTAAAATAAGGCTTGAGACTAGGTGAATTTTTGAGTAACTTTCTGATTCCAATTCTTTGTTTAATGATTGATTCTACCCACCCACGATAACAATCAGGGATATGCACATAATTCCGCTTGAGAATGTGTTCTAAAAGTTCTGCTAACCGATTTTCAAGTTCACGTTTATCTGAGCGCCCCAAGTCCTCTATCTCCTCTATCAAATTATCAATATCTAGTCCTTCTATATCTCTATTCCGTAATTTGTGGACAATATCTTCAATCCAGAGTAAATAGTCTTGCTCATACAAAGATACTGCAATTGGTGTTCGTGTCATTGCTGTAAACCCTCTAAATGACCTAATTTCATTTTAAGTGACATCATTTGTAATCTTCGACAATCAACTTGTAAACTAGCAAAATCAAGACAATTTAAACTCTTCTAACATTTTGCTTATTCCAAGCATATTCACTGAGTATAGCATATAGTGATCAATCAAATCCTGTAAATCCTCAAATCCTGGATATCCTGATTCTGACAATTGCTAGTTTATAATTAATCTAAATAGACATCTGGGGTAATTAAATGTGCGTGGTTTGAAACCCTTGTAGAGACGTTCTATAGAACGTCTCTACATTCGTTTTCACCAGATGTCTAATGTAACTTTTCCATTTACCAAGGAGGAATAAACAATGAAAGGATGGGAAACTTTAGATGCTATAGAAAGACAACCTGATAAAGTCAGTGGTGCATGGGTATTTCGAGGCACAAGAGTTCCGGTTACTGCATTATTTGAAAATTTACGTGATGGTGCAACAGTAGATGAATTTTTGGAGTGGTTTCCCCCTGTACAAAGATCACAAGTTGAAGCTGTACTTAATTATGAGCTTGAAACATTAGCTGCTTAGATATATTGTCTGAATCAGGATGTCCAGGATTAAAGGATTTACAGGATAAAAACAGGGATTTGACCCCCAATGCTTATGAAGAAGCATGGTCTAATTTATCAAATGGAGATTTACTAAAAGCTGCTGAAAATAAAGGATATCAAATACTTGTTACCACAGATCAGAATTTACGTTATCAACAGAATTTGAGTGAACGTCAAATTGCAATTGTTGTTTTACTATCAACTTCATGGCCAAAAATTAGAACACAAGTTGATCAGGTTTGCTCTATTATCAATACAATTGAATTGGGTGATTATCAAGAAATTTCTATAATCTAAAAATCCTGATCCTGAAAATCCTTAAATCCTGGACATTATCTCGACTTACTTAGGCAAGCTCAGTACAAGCTTAACTAAAGTTAATATTATTAGGCGATCGCCTATCTAGTAAAATCAAATATCATCAGGATAGATACCTAATGCTCTTAAATAAACCACTAACTTCCCCTATTGCTACTCACAGTTTAATAGTATCGGGTTTTCATGCCCTCTCAGATCCCATTAGAATCAGTGTTATAGAACTTCTGCGTCAGCGTGAACTCTGTGTATGTGACTTATGTGATGCTTTAGAAATAAATCAATCAAAACTTTCTTTTCATCTCAAAACCCTCAAAGAAGCAAGTCTAGTAAATTCCCGTCAACAAGGACGCTGGATTTATTACAGCTTGAATATTTCCCAATTTCAGGTTCTAGAAACATATTTAGCAGAGTTTCATCTGAATTATGGGGTTTTAACTCCTCGTTCCTGTTGTGAGTAGCGGGGAATTAGACTCGGTACAAATTTATTCTAAGTAGGTTTTTCTCGTTCCCATACTCTGACTGGGAACGAGATGACTAGATAGAACAAATCCCTGCAATCTTGAAAGACTACAGAGATTTGTTTTTTCATTTGGTGGCGGGAAGTGGATTTGAACCACTGACCTTCGGGTTATGAGCCCGACGAGCTACCAGGCTGCTCTATCCCGCGTCGCTTTTGTCGTTTTCCTCTCGACTTCTTTAATATAACGCAAAGTCAAAAGTTTGTCAACTATAAAAGCGATAATTCTCCAACTACTTCCAAACGCTTGTATTTCCCCAGGTTCATGAACTTCTCGGCCAGACTTTGGGCTATGCTGGGGGTAATCCAACCCATTTGTTGGAGGAGGTGAATAGCTACGGCGTATTTAGCGCGTTTTGAGCCATCCATTACCTTAATAGCTAATCCCATACCTTCCCCAAGTCGGCTAATACACTGCACACCTTCTGCACCGGATTTACTAACTAATTCGCTTGGAGTTAAGCGCATCAGTTCTGTGTCAAATTCTCCTTCACCAGCCACCATGGTGGGATGATGGTTCATAGCGCGAACAATACGTTCCATATCCACGCTATTGCTAGAAGCTAAGACAGCATATAGAGAGGCCATTTGACTGAGTTGCATCAGGTATGTGGGTGCGCCACAGTCATCATGGGCTGTGAGAAATTCTTCTGCTGGCATTCGCAGTAATTCTGCTACTTTGGTGATAATTAACTGTTGAACCGGGTGTTTCCGATCCAAATAGTTAGTTAACGGCCAATGGCGCTGTTGACAAACCGCTAACATTCCTGCGTGTTTACCAGAGCAGTTATATTCTAATGGACTGCTTTTACTTTGGGGAATTGGGCATTGTATAACATTTGCGTCAATATCTGCCCGCCACAAAATATTAAATACCTGTCTTACCTGTTCTATGCTGCCTTTATGGGAACTGGTGATAATGGCTAAGTCTTTGTCACTCAAACCATAGCGTTCTAATGTGCCTGTGCTAGTGACAGCCAGGGCTTGAAATGGTTTAAGAGCCGAACGGACAAATGCAGCAGTTTCAGCGTTACCAGCCACGGAAAGAACCCGTCCCCGGTCGTCGCTAACTACAGCCTGGACTAGATGCCGAGATTCAATAATACCTTCCCGCAGTAACCGGACTTCCAGGGCTGCGGCTTGAGTTCGTTTTCCCATTGTCATCTAAACCTCCAGGAGACCT
>NZ_KE384588.1:0-303 GCF_000426905.1 Dolichospermum circinale AWQC131C | reverse complement strand
CCACCAAAACTGTACTCAGTTTGGTGATGGGAGGAATGGAGGGTTAATTGTGAAACGTCCCTTGAGTAATTTTGTGCGTTAGCACAAATAGCGAGAAGGACAGTTGAGTAATTAACAAATCTTTTATACTGCATACGAATAACCATCCTTTGCGTGAATGCGTTTACAAAACTTATGTGATATTCCTTGAATCAATCCATTTTTAGTAGAAATATTGAAACTACCAGTTGAACGAATAGCAACTTTTCCTACATAAGTACCAATCTTTTTACCAGTGGTGACAACCGCTTTAGCAATATCGCC